>JAZFSW010000263.1:0-7125 GCA_036446375.1 Desulfobacterales bacterium
GTGTAGCCGTTTCATAACGGCGCCGAAAAGAGCAAACGGTGTTTGGCGGACCTCCCGCTTAAGTCCCGGCAGGTTGAAATCGGTTCCACTCCCAGAGGTTGAGGTAAGATCCGCACCTGAGCAGAAGCCCCTGTTTCCTGAACCGGTGATGATCAGTACCTTGGATGCGTCATCATCGTCTGCCGCGGCATCAATGGCTGCGATCAGGTCCTTCAAGATGCCGGGATCCAGCGCATTGAGTTTCTTGGGATGATTTAACGTTATGGTGGTAATGCTGTCTTCGTTTTCAACAATAATATTCTCGTAATCCATCCATCTTCTCCTTCTTCTCTTTATAAATGTGACGGTGTTCCTTTGCGCATACTAAGTGTCTCTCTTCTGATCTTTGATGACCGTCATGGCCGTTGCAATGATGCCGGCGGTATCCGAAAGATTTGCGGGAATGATCAGTGAATTACTGGTCTTGGCCAGCTTGCCGAATTCAGTGATATACTGTTCTGCCACCCGGAGATTCACCGCATTGAGGCCGCCTTCTTCGTTGATAGCCAGGGCGATCTCCCGTATGCCCTTTGCCGTTGCCGTGGCCACTTTTTCGATTTCGGCAGCCCGTCCATCTGCTTCATTGATTCTCTTTTGCTTCTCGCCCTCGGACCGTTCGATCAGTTCCTGCCTGTCGCCTTCCGCACGATTGATCTTGGCCTGTTTTTCACCTTCCGATTCGGCAATGGTCGCTCGCTTTTCCCTTACCGCCCGCATCTGTTTCTCCATGGCGTCTTTGATACTCACCGGCGGCTCAATGTTCTTTATTTCATATCGGGACACTTTTATCCCCCAGGGATCCGACGCTTTGTCCACGGCCTCTACTATGGCTGAATTGATCGTATCCCTTTCCTCAAAGGTCCTGTCCAGTTCCAGTTTTCCGATGACGCTCCGCATGGTGGTCTGGGCCAGTTGGGTCGCCGCAAACTGAAAGTTGTTAATGCCATAGCTGGCATCCTTTGGGTCCATCACCTGAATGTAGAGGATACCATCCACCTCTACAGAGATATTGTCCCGGGTGATACAGGTCTGCGATGGGACATCGACGGCCTGTTCCTTCAGGCTGTGTTTGTAAGACACCTTGTCGAGAAAAGGCACCAGAATGTGAAATCCTGCTTCCAGCGTGCCGTTATACTTGCCGAGACGTTCGACGATAAATGCCATCCGCTGCGGCACGATGCGTATGGTCTGGAAGAATACAACGATTGCAAAGATGATGAGGCCAATGAGTATGATCGATCCGGTTGTCATTTAATATCTCCTTTTCTGATCCCTAGGCGGGTTTGACAATCAAGGTAATGTTGTTTTTATCTATTATTTCAACCGATGCTCCCTGAGCTATCGTTTCTGTGGATTCGGCTTTCCAGTAGCTGCCCTGGAATTCGACTCTGCCGGGTGTTTCCGGTGTGACTGCGTGGGTAACGACTGCTTTCCTGCCGAAGAATTGATCGAATGTCATCTGTTCAGCGTCAGAGGACACGCTACGGCCCTGAATCAGCGTCTTGAGCCATTTGCGAAGAAACAACAGGAGTAAAATGGAGACGATAAGGAATATGGACAACTGCATGTTCAGAGAGATGCCGGTAAAGAGGAGGACGAACGCAACCACCCAGGCACCCACACCAAAGAAGATCATCACGATGCCGGGATTGACAAACTCCATCAGCACAAGAACCAAACCGGCCATGAACCAGATCAGCGGTGGGTTTATCCATTCGATTAGCCAACCCATTTCAACCACCTCCTTTTATTCACATAAATGGATGATATCGCATCGATGACACACCCCGCTAAACACCTGAGGCACCGGGAGTGACATGGAGTTCAGCGCAAAAGATAGGATACTGTTCTGGAAACAATGATTGCCTGTAGCCCATCGCATGCAGGGCACCACCATGTTCTCTGCAGCCAATCCGATGTGAAACATGCATCTGTTACGTCAGTTCATTGCCTAAAGACATGTCAAAGTCAAGAAATAAAGGGATAACCGAGGGTCAACCTTGAAGTCCCGTGGGATTTATAATATTAGTCTCACTAGTCTTATTCGTTCTATTGGTCCTATTCGTTGGCCAGTTGAACGCGTCGAGTCAATTCGAGTATTTTGATGGGGAAGGGGAAAATGGGATGAACCGGAATTTGACGCTTCTGGTGGTTCTGATCGTATCCGTGGTATCGACGGCCCAGGCAGGGTCAAGATGTGGGGAACCGGGGAACTTGTGCGTTGGGCTGGTCACCGATGTGGGCGACATTGACGATAAATCGTTCAATCAATCGGTCTGGGAAGGGGTGAATATGGCCTCTGAGCAGTTGGGTGCTCATGTCAAATACATAGAAACCCGGGATGCCAAGGACTATCGCGCCAATATCGACCTGTTTGCCCGAAACAACTATGACGTGATTGTGACGGTCGGTTTTGCCCTCGGCGAGGCCACAGCGCTGGCCGCTGAAAAATACCCTGAAATTCGATTCATCGGTGTGGATCAGTTCCAGGTTGAGCCCCTGAAGAACCTGGCGGGATTGGTTTTTCATGAAGATCGGAGCGGCTTTCTTGCCGGAGCTCTGGCGGCGTTGCTTTCTAAATCCGGCACCGTAGCCGCTGTTTTCGGAACGGATCTGGTTCCCCCCGTCGTTATGTTTAAGAAGGGGTATGAGGCCGGTGCCCGTTATATCAACCCGAATATCAATGTCATCTCCACCTACCATCCCGGTGGATTGGATGTGGCTTTTACCGATCCGGAATGGGGGGCAGCAACCACGAAACAGGCCATCGATCAGGGGGCAGACGTGATATTCGGTGCAGGGGGCAAGACCGGAAATGGCTGCCTGGTTGAAGCGGCCGCCCATGCCGGAAAATACTGTATTGGTGTCGATACCGACCAATGGATCACCCTACCGGAAGCGCGTCCCTGCCTGGTTTCCAGTGCCCTGAAGGTTATTTCTCCCAGCGTGTTGGCTTTGATAAAGAGGGCCGCGGCAGATCGATTCCCCGGTGGCAATTATTTTGGCGAGGTCGGTCTGGCACCGTTCCATGCCTTTGACAGCAAGCTGTCTAAGGAGATCAAAGATAAACTCAGCGACATCGATGCCCGAATCAGGAACGGATCCCTTGCCACCACTTTGCCCTAGGTAGGAACGTGGGACACCGTGCCCCATCTGTGTCAATGCATTTGTCAGTTTAGGTCCATTGAAGGCAGTGACACCTGAACACTGACACCTGACACCTGTAGTTCAAATGTGGCTTCACGCAAGGACAACACGCTTGCATAGGATTCCTCTCGAAAAGATACCTAGAAGTGCCAGATCCGTGACAAGACGCTTGCATGGGATTCCTCTCGAAAAAATAACCAGGAGTGCCAGATCCGTCGCTCTATCCCTCAGTATCCCCATGGTGGCCGTTCTCCTGGCGTGCCTTGTCGGCGCGTTGATCCTGATCTTATCCGGTGCCAATCCCATCGAAGCCTATGTCGCGCTGTTTGAAGGTGCATTCGGCGATGCTTCAGCCATCGGCAGAACGCTGGAAAAGTCAACGCCGTTGATTTTCAATGGCTTGGCTGTGGCTTTTGCCCTGCGAGCCGGCCTGTTTAATATCGGTGCCCAGGGCCAGCTTCTGTTGGGTGCCCTTGTAGCGGCTGTTGTGGGCTTCTCCGTTCACGGGGTACCGGCGGCTATCCATGCACCGCTTGCGATGTTGGCCGGGGCTGTGGCCGGTGGCATGTATGCGGGCATCAAAGGAGCGCTTAAAACCTATACCGGTGCCCATGAGGTCATTACCGGCATCATGCTCAACTATGTTGCCATAAATCTGACGGACTATTTTGCTGTCGGTCCGTTCCGAGACCCATCCGGGGCCAGTATCGTTGCCAGGACTCCCCTCATCGTTGAAACGGCTGTTTTGCCCCATATGGGCACGATCCCCCTGGGGTTTGTTCTCGCTCTGATCGTCTCTGCTGCCGTGTGGTTTCTCTTGCGCCATACCACCATCGGATTTGAAATTCGCACGGTCGGCACCAATACCCATGCGGCTCGTTACGCGGGAATGAATGTGACCCGTACGGTTATTATGACAATGGTGCTCAGTGGTATGCTGGCGGGGCTAGGGGGTGCTATTGAAACCCAGGGGGTGGTGTATCGGTTTCAACCCGGTTTCAACATCGGGCTGGGGTTTGATGGCATCACCATCGCATTGCTTGCACGAATTCATCCTCTGGGGGTGATACCGGCTGCCTTGCTGGTCGGCGCCATGAGAGCCGGGGCCAGTCAGATGCAGTTCAGTGCCGGGGTCTCTCCGGAAATCATTGATGTGATTCAGGCACTGATTCTCTTTCTGATTGCCGCCGATATGCTCGTCCGCTGGCTGATACGCGCCCGTGGCGAAGCCGATGAGCGAATGGCGTTGACCACAGGATGGGGAAAGATCGGGTGATTGGGGGGAAATGATTGAACATCGAACATCGAACGCCCAACATCGAATATTGAATGAAAGAGCGAAAGTAAAGCATCCTGGCCCAGAGGACCAGGCTTTGGTTTGCCCCTGAAAGGGGCTTTGCCAATGGTGATTGTGGAGTGACTAAAGTGAGCTAAAGTGCCTAAAGTTAATGGGTCGCTTTGCTCCACCAATCATACAAATGCTCTGCGCTGAAAGCGCAATCCTCAACTTTAGCTCACTTTAGTTCACTTTAGCTCACTTGGAACTCTCCTGACCATCTGGATCTGGCAGAGCCAAGGGCACATGACCACGCCCAGAGGACGTGGTTTGTAACGATAGAATCAAAGGACCCTGTTGTGATAGCTGAGACGTCTGATAGCAGACCCCTGGGACAGAGCGCCAGGCGCATTCCCAACCGCTTATCTCTATGCATCGGGCTGTTTGTTGCCGGCAGCACATTGATCGCCTATCTCTGGGAACCTGTGATTACCGTTGCGGTGCTGGCATCGACCATCCGGCAATCGACCCCCCTGGTCCTTGGCGCCCTATGCGGGTTGATGGGGGAACGTTCCGGTATTATCAATATCGGCATCGAAGGCCAGATGCTGTCGGCCGCCTTTGTCAGCTTTCTGACCCATGCCTGGACGGGAAACCTTTTTCTCGCCATCTGCATCGGGGCATTATCCGGCGCCGCGATTGGGCTATTCCTGTCGCTCATGTCCGTTACACTCAGAATTGACCAGATCATCGGTGGCACGGTGATTAATATTCTTGCCATCGGTGTTACGGGATATTTCTACCAATCCGGTCTCACGACCCACGGGAAACTCCATGCCATGCCCTTGGGGATCCTGAAAGATATTCCGCTGATCGGTCCCGTCTTGTTCAATAACCCACCCATTACCACGCTGAGTATCCTTCTCGTGTTTATCGTCCACTATCTTCTGTTCCATACGCCATGGGGGTTGCGGACACGTGCCGTCGGTGAACACCCTGCGGCCTCCGAAACCGTGGGTATCAATGTTGCGTTTGTCCGGTATGCCAATCTGGCCATCGGCGGGGCCCTGGCAGGACTGGCAGGTGCTTTCCTAACCTTGGAAGCTGTCGGATCCTTCGAGCGTGGCATGACCAACGGTCGTGGTTTTGTGGCCCTGGCCGTGATGATATTCGGCAGATGGACCCCCCTGGGAGCCTGGGGCGGTGCGCTGCTTTTCGGGCTGGCGACCGCCCTTCAGACCCAGCTCCAGTTCATGGGACATCTGTCGATTCCCCATCAGTTCATCGGCATGTTTCCGTATCTTCTAACGATCCTGGTTTTGGCAATCTTTGTGGGTCGGTCCCGGCCACCGGCCGCCCTGGGTGTACCCTATGAGCGATGAACCTGTTCTGGAAGTTCGAAATCTTACGAAGCGTTTCGGAAATGTAACGGCAAACCGAAACGTCGATTTTGAGCTGAGAAAAGGAGAAATCCATGTCCTACTCGGAGAAAATGGGGCGGGTAAATCGACCCTGATAAATGTCCTTAGCGGGCTGTATCCGCCGGATGAGGGTGAGATCTACATTCGGAAACAACGGGTATCCATGAAAAATACCCGGGATGGCCTTCGGTTGGGTATCGGCATGGTGCATCAACACTTCATGCTGGTACCGGTTTTTACCGTGGCCGAAAATATCATCCTCGGCAACGAGATGCCACGGGGTATCGGTCGCTTTTTTCTGGATATGGCAAAGACCAGGGAAGAAATCAAAGCGCTTTCCAAAAGCTTCGGATTGACCCTCGACCCGGATGCACCGGTAGAGACCCTATCTGTCGGTGCCCAGCAGTGGGTGGAGATTCTAAAGGCGCTGTATCGTCAGGCTACGATCATGTTTCTCGATGAACCAACGGCTGTCTTAACCCCAAGGGAGGTCCAGGATCTGTTTGAAGTGATGGACCGGCTGACTAAGACCGGCGTATCCATCGTCTTTATCACGCATAAATTGAAGGAAGTGATGGCTATCGCCGATCGGATCACGGTGATGCGACGTGGACAGGTGGTGGGCACGTTGGCACCGGATGAAACGGATGAACAGCGTCTGGCGGAAATGATGGTGGGCCGGGCGATGGATCTCAATGTGGAGAAAGGCCCGAATACCCCCGGTCCCGTTGTCCTGGAAGTGAGAGATCTCACGGTTCGGGATGATCGGAAAACCGAGAGGGTCAGACAGCTCTCCTTTCAGGTTCGATCCGGTGAAATATTGGGTATTGCCGGTATCCAGGGCAACGGTCAGACCGAACTGACATCGGCCCTTGCCGGTCTCCGGGACATTTCTTCAGGTGCGGTGTTACTGGACGGCAAGATAATGCCTCCTGCAAACCCTAGAGCAATGGTGAACGCCGGAATGGCCCATATTCCTGAAGATCGACTGAGAGACGGATTGGTGCTGCCGTTTTCGATCGCAGACAACCAGGTACTCTGTACCTACTACCAGCACCCCTTTGCCGTTATGCGGGTGCGAACACCCAAGGCCCTGATTGACAACGCAAAACGCCTGATCGAGCGTTTTGATATTCGGGCACCGGGACCCCTTTCCACAGTTGGAACGCTCTCCGGAGGTAATCAGCAGAAGGTCGTTGTATCCAGGGAGTTGAGCCGCGAGGTCCGATTCCTGCTGGCCAA
>JAZFSW010000264.1:0-15239 GCA_036446375.1 Desulfobacterales bacterium
TCCCTTTGCTTTCCAGTAAATTGATGTCCAGAATCTGATGAGCCGTGCCATCGACAGATATCTCTCGCAAAAAATCCGATCTTTCCATTTGATAATCCTATCCTGTTTCAGAGAATAGCCACAAAGGCACCAAGACACCAAGAAGGGCCTCCTTTTTGATCTCTAATCTTTGTGCCTTCGTGCCTTCGTGGCTAATATTTCTCTGTGCCTCTCCGTGCTTTTCCGTGGTGAGGGTTAGTCGGTACTTGACGCCTCGGTCTCCTCTCCCTTGATCTGTTTGATTATCTTGGGAATAAAGAATGAGAAAACAAAAATGGCAAGCGAAAGAAAGACTTTGAAAGAGATCAGCTCACCCCAATTCCCTGACGCCCACACGTCTTTTAGCGTCCCGATAAAGAAAGTGAAAATAAAGGTGCCGACAAGGATCCCCAGACCCGTGCCGAAAAAGTAATCCCAGAAACGCACCCCGGTCAATCCCATGCCAAAATTCATCGGCGTAAACGGGAAATAGACGAGACGAAGATACAGGACCGTTGCGAATCCATTTCTCTCGACCGCATCGTCGTATTTCTTTAGCTTGTCGCCAATCAGAGATGCGGCAAAGTCCCTTCCCAGCGTCCGCCCGATAAGAAAAGCAGCACTGGCGCCCAGCATTGCTCCGATCCAGACATAGAGAAATCCCCAATAGGCACCAAAAATCGCAGCCCCCAGCGCGGTAAGGAGGGTGCCGGGAAGAAAAATACAAACCCCCACCGTATAGATGCCGATGAATACAAGGGGTGCCCAGATTCCCGCCGTGTCGAGAAAATTACCCAGGGCCTCGGCGTTAAGGTAACCTTTGATCGGCGTAAAGCGTACGAGCAGAATCCCCGCGACGATAAAAGCAATGAACACGGCCGCTTTGACGACTGCATTCTTTGGCTTTGCCGATGAGGATTTAACTGAAGCTTCCATAACCGTCTCATATGTTTCCGGCCGCTGCCGCTTCTGGATAGAAGAAGAGGTCCCGCTGAAAGCGGGAGGGCCGGTCCGATCGTTGAAGAAATAACGTCAATCGGTTGGGGTTGCGCGGCTCGTTTCGGCGGCTGTATGTGGGTTGCGGTAAAGCCCCAACCGAAAACCGATCAACCAAACGAGCAGCGCAACCGATCAACCAACGCCGAGCCCTCAATGTTTTCGGCGAGCCAAACGCGATTCTATGACCTGACCTCAGGTCGTAATTGCGCCCCCTCAGGTGAATCCTTCACCGGCGGTGCAGGTGTAGCAGTGGTCCGAAACGACGATGGGGCTTTCAGGGGCCGGGACACCGGCCATTTCGGAAACATGCATCTTCCTGCTGCCCATAGGCAGTCCTTTTGCCAGGTTGAAATCGCAATCGTAGAGATATCCATTCCAGTCAACGGAAACCAGCGTCCGGCACATCAATCCTTCGATGGCGCAGGGATTGAAGGTCGAATAGAGTTTCTGCATATAAGCGGTGTAGTTGCCCGATTCAAGGAGCCACTCCCGATATCTTCCGATAGGGACATTGCCGAAATTGAAGAGATGATTGAAGCGGATCCCCAGTTTTTCCCCCAGCACCTCCCGAAATCTTTTTTCCATCTGGGCCTGCGGTGGCGGCACAAATGCACCGGAGGGATTCGACACGATATTGAGTTCCAGGCCGGAATCTTCCTGCCCGTATCCCAGGGCATTGAGTTTTTGGAGGGCAGCGATGCTCTTCTGAAAGATGCCATTGCCCCGCTGGGCATCCACCTGGGATTCATTAAGCGATGGAAAAGAGGCCACGATGACAACCCTGTGGGATTTCAATAGTTGGATCAGATCCTCTGTTTTACTTTCGTTCAGTGCCGTCAGATTGGACCGAAGCATAAGTCGAGGGACAAGAGGAGAAAAGGCACGGATAAATGTACCGAGGCCGGGATTCAGTTCGGGGGCGCCCCCGGTGATATCTACAACGTCAAAGGGGGATCTTTCTCCGTAGGCAATCACCGCATCGATGGTCTCATCGTCCATGTTTTCCGTTCGACCCGGTCCGGCATCGAGATGACAGTGGCGACACATCTGATTGCAGAGAAGGCCAACATTGATCTGCAGCGTCGTGGTCTGCGATCGGGTCAGACGAAGATCATGCTTTGAGAGGGTTACGTTGAATGGCTCTATATCCAAAGCTTCCCCTGCTACGGCTTGCTCCGCTTCACGATGGGTGTGGTTATCATACATGTCTGTTCAAGATCCCCATGCCTTCTTTACTATATGTCGGGTTGTCGGCGTGCCCGCAAATCACATGGACAGTTTTTCTGCGATGTTCCGCATCTGGATACCGTGCACAAGCGATGCACCACCCCGAATGGCGGTGGCCACATGAATCGCCTCTGTCATCTCTGCGGTATTGGACCCTTTCTCCAAAGAAGCCTGCGTAAACGCATCAATGCAGTAGGGACATTGGACGGTGTGAGCCACGGCCAGGGCAATCAGCGCTTTCTCCCTCTGGGTAAGTTCGCCTTCGGCAAAGACGGCGTTGTAATAGTCAAAGAACTTGGCGGAAAGATCAGGTGCTTCCTTTCCGATTTCCTCAAACTTCGGTAGATCTTCCGGTTTATAGTAGGTGTCCATGGTTAATGGTGCTCCTTTGCTCCTCTATTCGGACGATGGTGTTGCGATCTCCGGACCACAGGCTCTTCCTTTCAGCTGAAAGAATATCTTAAGACCTTTCTTGACTTTGTCTGAGAAGATCTTTTCTGAATAAAACGACCCGGCCACCTTCTTGTTTATCTCGCCAAGGGTCGGATAGGGATGGACGGCTGAGGCCAGTGTGGATAGCCGAACTTTTCCGTTCAACATCGCTACCCATTCGCCAATCAACTCGCCTGCTTTCGGGCCGAGGATTTGGATCCCGATCGGTTTTTCGCTCTGATCCAGAATCATTTTGAGTTTACCGACGGTGGCACCTTCCGCAAGGCTTCTGTCATTTGCCTCAAACGCCTCTTCCCATACCGAGGTGTCTATGCCTGCAGCATTGGCGGCCCTCTCATTCATGCCGATACTGGCCAGTTCCGGGTCTGAATAGGTGCACCAGGGCAAAAAGGTGTAGTCTGTCTTCCGTGGAAGGCGGAAAATGGCATTGCTCACCACAATGCCCCCCTCATAACCGGCTGCGTGGGTGAATTGAAAAGCGCCGTTGGCATCCCCTGCGGCATAGATATGTTTGTGGTTCGTCCGCAGGCGATGGTCGACCTTGACGCCGCGGCCGTCAGATTTCACGCCGATATCTTCAAGACCCAGACCCTCAACGTTGGCACCCCTTCCCATAGCGACCAGAACCCTTTCAGCCTTTAGAGAGACGGTCTTTCCATCTTTCGTTTTGATGATGACCTCTTTTTGGCCGCCCAGGTCCCGCGTACTTTCGATAGCCGATTCCAGGTGAAAGGTAACCCCCTCTGATTGCAGCACATGCATGACCTCATCGGCCATGTCCTTGTCTTCTTTCCCGAGGATCTGATCCGACCTGTCTACAACCGAAACCGCTGTCCCCAGCCGGGAAAACGCCTGAGCCATTTCCGTACCGATGGGACCGCCGCCGAGTATGATCATTGATTCCGGCAAATGATCCAGAGAGAAAATCTCTTTGTTGGTGATATGGGGGGTCGTATCCAGCCCCGGGATCGGTGGGGATACGGGGGATGAGCCGCTCGATATCACCCAGTTCTTGGCCGAATAGGTCTGCCCGTTGAGGCGAACCGAATGCTCATCCTGAAACCGTGGCTGCCCGAATTCGACCTGGGCACCAAGCTCGCAGAACCTTTCCTCTGAATCATGTTTCTGTATGACACCGATGACCGATTGTATCCGTTTCGCGATATTCCGAAAATCCACAGGCGGCACGTCCACAGTGGGCAGTCCGAAGTCGCCGGCATGCTTCATCATGTGGTACACATGGGCTGTCTTGATAAGGGTTTTGCTGGGAACACACCCGAAGTGAAGGCAATCACCCCCGAGCTCTTTTTCTTTTTCGATCAGAAGGGTCTTGGCACCAAGTTGGGCCGCTCCGGAGGTAATTGTCAGCCCGGCGGCGCCCCCGCCGATAACACCGATATCATAGTCATAACTGGCCATTTTATGCTCCGATCGGTATCTGCTGATGCTTTAATGGCCCCGGGGCCTTCAGGGAGTGGGACACGATTGCATCGCTCCCGGTAATTTAGTCGCTGTTGGCGGCGATGTCAAGACGGGTTACAGTGGGGGCAACATCAAGAACCCCTCTACAGCACCATGGGCGGGAGAATCGTTGGCGCGATAGCAGATCAGGAAACAGTCTGGTTGGCAGGAAACAGGCCCTGCCCGAGCTATCGCTTTCCGGGCAGTGTCTCTCTTGTCTCTGGTTTGCCACAGCATCTACAGAAATCGAGCTTCCTGGAAGGATATCATACGTATTTCTGAAAGATTTCCTGTGGCAAATCGTAATGGAGAATCGACTCGTCTGTCGTGATGGGTCCGTAGGCAGAGGGTTGGCTAATGAGTTTGGATGGGCAGTTGCTGCAGGACCAATGCTTCCAATGACGCATGGCTGCATGGCCCAGGCAATCACTATAGAATGCGCAAAAGAGGTTTCTCTCACCGCTTTTATGGATCGGATTCCGATGGTCTTTCATAATGGTCTCCTTTGGCGACTTGCCTGGCTGTTTATCTATGAACCATGGGGTCTTTCCTTTTCGCACACCGTTGCGTTCCCGCTACGGGTCGAATCGGCTCAAACCCCTTCTTCTATGATTTCTTTCTTACAAGATACAGTCGAAAGGGGAAATGGAGCCAACACTGTATATCTTGCCTGGAAAACCTGTATTTCCGGGAAGCCGCCGGATCAGCTCGGAATCCGGCTACGAGAAGCAGTGCGAATGTCAGCCGGGGAAAAGGGTGGCAGGGGGCTCGATTTTTCGTTTCAGATATGATAGCTCTGTTGCCTGACGGCCAGAGCAATGGACAAAAAAAAACGACCAAAGCCGGAGCAATATGAAAATCGGAGTTATATCAGATACCCACATGTCCGAACCCTCCCGGAAGCTTTCCGAGCTGACATCCCGGGTCTTTTCCGATGTCACCCTGATACTTCACGCCGGGGACATCACCCGGATGGGCGTCCTTGAAGCGTTTTCAGACAAAAAGGTTATCGCGGTCAGTGGCAATATGGATCAACATGATGATGCCGGTGCCCTGCCGGCGACCCGGATAGCAACCGTTGAGGGGTATCGCATCGGATTGATTCATGGCTGGGGGTCCGCCAGAGGAATTGAAGACAGGATTTTTCAATCATTTTCAGATGTGAATGCCATTGTGTATGGACATACCCATACACCGGCAAACCACTGGAAAGACGGTGTGTTGATGTTCAACCCGGGTGCGTTTTCGGGGCATCGTTCTGTGGGGATACTGACCATCGATGAGGGTATCTCCGGTGAGATAATCACGCTGTGAGCCGATGATAAACGATAGGACAAAAATCATATCGCTTGCGACCATCGTATCGACCGATCACAGGTACCGCATCACCACCAATGAAGAAATCGATTCTCTCCTCGTCTCCATACCCGTGGTCGGGCTAATGCATCCGCCCGTGTTACGGGAAAAGGAGGGGGTTTATATCATCGTCGCCGGTTTTCGCCGGGTAGCTGCCTGCCGCCGTCTCGGCTGGGCTGAAATGGCAGCGCGGATCGTTGATAGAGACACCACTGACCTTGCCTGTGCACAGGTGGCCATTGCAGATAACACCCTTCAACGACCGTTGAATCTGATCGAGCAGTCCCGGTCCATCAACCTGCTCACAGGCTTTTTCGAAGATACCAAAGACCTTGCCGAAACCGCATCCAAACTCGGTCTGCCGAGCAATTCTTCTCTTATCGGTAAGATTCAGCGTCTCTGCCATCTGCCATCCGCTATTCAACAGCACATGCTTTCCGGTTCAATCGCTCTATCCATCGCCCTGGAGCTCGACCGGCTGGAACCAGCGATCGGTATTGTTTTTGCCACCCTCTTTACAACGCTGAAACTGGGCCTCAACAAACAGCGGGAAATCATGACCCTGGTGAAAGAAATCTCACGGAGGGAAGATATCCCGATAGACCAGCTTCTCACGTCGGCGGAATTACGCGATATTCTCGAGGACGAAGGGCTGGAAATCGCCCAGAAAACCGGCAGAATTCGCGCCTATCTCAAGCAGCGTCGCTTCCCCAGGATTGCTGACGCCAAAGAGACCTTCGAGAAGAATGTAAAGGAGCTGAAACTCGGGGAAGGCACCCAACTCATCCCACCCAGGGATTTTGAAGGAAGAACCTATACGTTGAAGATGCAGTTTGAGGATCTGGAAGCACTCAGAGCCCACAGCGACGGCTTGGATACGCTCATCCAACATCCCAAACTCGGAACCATCCTGAAACGATAGTCCTAACGAGACCACATTTCCACGGACACCCAAATGGGTGTTCAAGATTGAACGGTCGCGAGGATTCTGGTCCAGAAAAGGAGGTTTAAGTCATGTGTTCAGGTTTTCAGATATCGAATGAAACCAAGATGCTCCAGGCAGGGAGGTTCAGGCGATGAGTGCAGGCTTTCAGATGTCAAACGAAACCAAGATGCTCCAGACATGGGTGAGGGAATATGTGAGAAAGGAAATCCTTCCTCTGGAGACAACGATGGATCCCGAAGCGATCACGATTTCCACGGAGGACTATGAGCGGCTGTCGAGCAAGACGCGGGAAGCGGGGATGTGGCATCTGGGTCTGCCCGAAAAATATGGTGGCGCCGGCTTGGATTGCTTTACCATGACCGTTCTCATGGAAGAGATGTCCCAGCATCGAAATGGCCTCTATAACACCTGCTACGGCACGCTGGGGCGAGGGGTCCCCAATATCATTTTTTCGGGGACCGAAGAACAGATCGAGAAATATGCCATACCCACGCTCAACGGTGAAAGAACGGGATCCTTCTTTGCCATTACAGAACCCACGGGTGGTTCCGATCCTGCCCGAGCCATTCAGACCACTGCGGTTCTCAGAGGTGACCAGTGGGTCCTTAACGGCACAAAGGTCTTTATCTCCGGTGCGGGCACGGCCGACTGGGGGATTATATTTGCCCGCACCGGCGAGGGTCGCGGGGGTATCAGCGCCTTTATTGTTGAAACGGACACGCCCGGTTTCAAGACCAGCCCGATATATGTCCTGCGGCCGAGTTACCCCTACGAAATCAGCCTGATGGACTGCCGCATACCCCGTGAAAACCTGCTGGGCGAAGAAGGCAAAGGCTTCGAACTGGTTACCCGATTGCTCGGCGTTTCCCGGTTCCCCTATTCTGCAGCCAACCTCGGTGTGGCGGTTGCCGCCCATCGCATGGCGGTAGACTACGCCAAGAAACGGGAGGTATTCGGCCGGACCCTCAGTGAAAAACAGGGCATACAATGGATGCTGGCCGACTCGGAAGTCGATATCCGGTCTACCCGATGGTTAATCTGGGAAGGTGCCTGGAAAGTCGACCGGGGTGAAGACTACCGGCAGGAGGCATCGATCGCCAAATTGGTTTCCAGCGAGGTGTTGGGGAGAGTGGTCGATCGTGCGGTACAGATACACGGGGCCTATGGGGTTTCAAAGGAACTGCCTCTGGAACGATGGTACCGGGAAGCCAGGATTCGGAGAATCGGTGAAGGCCCTTCGGAAGTGCACCGATTCGTTATTGCCCGAAACCTGTTGAGATAGAGACGAGGGATCTGCGCCTTTTCAGGTTCTTCCTTCTGCAATTCTCTGGAGAGAATCCCATAGATTAGGGATATCCAACCATTGGTTGTCTTTATACATGGCTTCTCTCAGGTATCCTTCTCGCTCTTTTCCACCCGGAACAGCCACGTGGCTTCTTTTTCCAATTCGCTGATCATTTCGCCCCCCAGTAGTCTATCGGCTGCAATCTGCCTGCCATCAAGGGTAACCTTCACAGCGCCTGCCGCCAATGCCTTTGAAAGACTCCTGAGCATCCCGGATAGATCAATGCCCCCGACACAAATCCCTTTAAGAAGAAACGGCATGCCCAATTCTGAAATCAGCAGGTTGAAAAACTTAATGGAAACCCTGCCTTTGCCGGGAGCGATCGTCTCGTTTTTGCCCTGATGGGTAATGCCACTGCGCATGGAGGAAAGATGTCCCCCCCTTTGCAGGGCTGTTCCTGCCAATCCCGGCATGGCAGAAGAAAGCGCGAGGGATGCGCCATCCCCCACAACCGCCGATTCCATATCGTCAACCGCTTTCCCATCCAGAAAAAGGATCTGGATCTGCTGTTTAATGGCATCGATGGAAAGATCAAAGACCGTGCACAACAACCGCTCCAGATTGCACCCCACCTCCGTCCGGATGTGTATGCCATCTTGGAGCATGGGGAAAAAGATCTGTGGGCTATCCGCATGAACGGTTAAACAGATCGATCGCATATTGTATACAAGATCTCCCGATTAGCTATGGCTGATTGAAGCCAACAAGATCAATGGGAGTCCCAAGAAGGACTCCCATTGAGGGGTGCATCGTTTGCAGGATCCCTTACCAGTTGAATAAGGTATCGAGGTCTTTGTCTTCGACGCCAAACGTGACATTGTGGGGAGGAAGCGCCTCGTTCTTGAAGAAATCGGGCAACCGGTCGTGTTCAGCGGATAAGCCGGCTGCGGCATTGAAAGCCCTCTCGTTTTTCAGGACCGCCTTTCCCAGTTCGGTCACATCATCCCCTGTGAATTCCACCCCATAAAAAGCACTGAACATATCAATCATCGCCTGGAATGTCTCGGGCTGGTCCAATATGGCGAAGGCGATAAACAGACACATACCGATGGAATCGATCGCAGCGGTTGCAATCTGCAGGTTCCGTGAAAGCTCTACCTGGCCGGCGGGCGCCAACGGGTCAACACTGCCACCGACGCCCATAATGTTGGTGGCAACAGCGTATCCGGCGGTATGATCCGCCCCCATGGGTGTGGTAGCATAGGTCACACCGATGCCCTGGACGGCGCGGGGGTCATAGGCAGGAAGTGCCTGGTTCTTAACCACGGGAACCCTTTCTACGCCAAACGCCTTTCCGGTAACAGCCGCGCCGTTGCCCAGAATACGCCCGAGGGGTGTGCCTTTGCCCACCTCTTTTACCAGGTCGATGGCCCCTTCCGCATCGCCGAATTGGATCAGGCCTCCCTCCATGGCAACACCGATGGCCGCTCCCATTTCTATCGTATCGATACCGTAATCATCGTCCAATCGATCCATCATGGCGATGGCATCCAGATCGTCGATTTCACAATTGCCGCCATGGGACCAAACCGTTTCGTATTCCACCTGTTTGGTCAGGTAATTGCCATCCTTATCGTTGAATGTGCCGGAGCATCGGATCACACAGCCCCGGTGGCACCCATGGGTGGCCAGTCCGCCGCGGGCGGTTTCCATTTCCGCCTGGGTTTCCCCACTGATTTTGGCCGCCCCTTCGAAACGTCCCTTGGCAAAATTACGGGTGGGATAGCCGCCTGCCTCGTTGATAACATTGGTCAGTACATTCGTCCCGAAGGCGGGAAGTCCCTCTCCGGTCACCGGATGTTTCTTGAGGCCGGCAACCCACTCCTTATTGGCTGCCCTGAATTTTTCAGGATCTTTGGGCTGACGCATCTTCATGCCCGCATCGTCAAGAACGATGGCCTTTACGCCCTTGGACCCCATCACCGCACCCACCCCGCCTCGCCCTGCGTGGCGTGTTGGCCGTTGCTCCATATCGGTGATGGCTATGGATGCAGCAGACATTTTCATCTCGCCGGCCGGCCCGATGGAGATGCAGGTGATCTTAGCGCCAAATTCTCCCTTCATCTTCTCGACGAGATCATAGTTGCCGAGCATCTTAAGGGTGTTGTCGCTGCCGATCTTGACCCCATCTTTGTCGATGAATATTGTGTAGAGCGTATCATCGGTTGGTTTTCCTTCAAGCACGATGGCGGCATAGCCCAGGCGGGCCAATACCTGGGAAGCTTGACCACCGGCATTCGACTCTTTGATGCCACCGGTAAGCGGACTTTTGCAGCCGATTGAAAGACGTCCGGACATGGCAGCGATGGTCCCGCTCAATAAGCCGGGAGCTATGACCAGCTTATTGTGGGCGCTGAGTGCATGACAGGTTGCCGGCACCTCCTTTGAAATCAGAGCAGACGTCAGTGCTCTTCCCCCAAGACCGGCATAGTCGCCAGGTGGTGTTTCGCTCACCGTTGGCTCACCTTCCGCACCCATGTTGATCCTTAGAATCTTATCCATGTTTTTCCCTCCTTATCCAATTGGTTTGTCCTGCAAAAGAACAGTCGCCTTACTATCCACCGGCTACCAGGGGAAAGATACCCGCCCGATCCCCTTCTGACAAAAGCGCATCCTCTTTCACTCTGAGGCCATTTACGAAAATCATCTTGGGTCGGTCTGCGGGAAGGTGAAGCTGCTCTATAAGAAAGCCGACTGTCTTGCCTGCCTCGACTTCCATCAGCCACGGGTTCCCTCCGGCATGGGCCGGCATATAGTCGGTAAAAGATGCAAATAGAACAAGCTCGATTTTCATATAGAAAGACCCCGGGATACATATGTCGATTGGGCAGGGGATAGAACACTTCAAGCAAGATGTGATGTAACACAAGAACAGGGCGGTAAGTCAAGAAAAACAGGTGGGCTGAACACTAGCGGTTAGCTGCACGCCACCTGCCCGACATTGCTCTGGCTCCGTCGAGGCGGGCGGGTCTACCCGGCCTTCAGACAGGGAGGGCCTGGCACCTTGTTTCGGCTCTCGCCAGATAGGCAATCACGCCGGGACGTGACGTAACCAATTAGCGAAAGGTGTTACACCTTTTCTTCGAAATCGCACATTGTATTATGAATTTTCACCGCGCACAATTCGCCACACATCGTGCAGACGGATTTGTCGCCATCTTCGCTCTGATCCCTTCGTTGCCGAGGGAGCACCGGGTCGATGGCCAGTGAAAACATCTTGTCCCAATCCAGAGCTTTTCGATGCCGGGACATGGCAATATCCCAATCCATGGCGCCGCGAACACCTTTGGCGATATCACCGGAGTGTGCGGCAATTTTCGCACTGATCACACCGATCCGCACATCGTCCACATTGGGCAGACAGAGGTGCTCTGCCGGAGTGACATAGCAGAGAAAATCGGCACCGGCGGCAGCTGCAATGGCCCCTCCGATGGCCGCGGTAATATGATCATAGCCCGGGGCACAATCGGTAGTCAGCGGGCCCAGAACGTAGAACGGTGCCTCATCGCAGATGCGCTTTTGCATGATCATGTTGGCTTCCACCTGGTTCAGGGGAACATGTCCCGGTCCTTCCACCATCACCTGCACGCCGGCCTCGCGTGCCCGTTTGGTCAGCTCCCCGATGATGATGAGCTCAGACATCTGGGCTCTGTCCGATGCATCGGCCACAGAGCCGGGTCTTAACCCATCTCCCAGGCTGAGGGTCACATCGTACTTAAAGGCAATCTCCAGAAGCCGATCATAGTCTTCATAAAGGGGATTTTCCTTCTTGTGGTGGTACATCCACGCCGCATGGAGCGAGCCGCCCCGACTGACAATCCCGCCGATTCGGTTCGCTTTGTCGGCCAGTGCATAGGTATGACGCGTGACGCCACAATGCACGGTAATGTAATCGAGACCTTCTTCACATTGCCGCTCGATGGATTCAAACAGAAAATCGGCAGTCATATCCATGATCGTCTTCTTCTGGGCAGCCAGTTCCGCTGCTGCAGCATAGAGGGGCACGGCACCAAGCATAATCGGGGAATTTTCGAGAATCTTCTTGCGAATCTGCTTCAGGTCGCCGCCCGTGGAAAGATCCATGACGCTGTCTGCTCCCGCTTCCACAGAAACCTTCAGCTTTTCCAGTTCCTCGTCGATATCCAGGTGATCCATAGAGGTCCCGATATTGGCGTTGATCTTTGTTCTCAAGCCCTTCCCGATGCCTCTGGCAGCAAAATCATGGTTGATATTCTTAGGTATGACCACGCGACCTGAAGCGACCAGATCCCGGATCTCTTCCGGCGAGAAATTCTCGTCTCCTGCAACAAGCTTCATTTCATCGGTAATTATGCCTTCTTTTGCCTTACTCAATTGTGTCGCCATGATCGGATCCCCTTCCCATCAAAAAAAAAGCCGTTTCCCAATGGAAACGGCGATAAACAAACCAAATCGCTTCCCTACGCTGGCGTTACCCAGATCAGGTTCAATGGGTGTAATCTCAGGCCATTGTACGGCCACCCCCCAGTAACGGAAACTGTAGTGTTTTGGTTTTGATAAGTCAAGGGATATGATCGCCGATAGGGTTCAGCGGGCTGTCACCCGGGAACCTGCTGGGGCATCAATGACAGAAGTCAAAATGCTCCAATGACCCCGGGCCAGAGCCGAAGCGAAGATCACGGTATATGATTCACAATCCGAAAGCCACTGTCACCAGTATGGCCAGCGTTATAATCATAATCATAAAAACGCTGTCCACCATCCCACCATAGATTTTACTGAACATAATACATCCTGTCGTCGCAATCGCTATCGTGAAAGAAGTCCTGGGCTTCCTCTACGGTATCAAACAATAGCCAATCGTGTTTAACGGTAATTCCGCCCCGTTTCCGGGTGATTTCTATCGTCGTGTTCCCATGATATTCGTAATAGCTCTGGTAATCTGAATTCGATTCACATCGTGTCATTGGGTTTACCTCCTGTATATCCTGTTGATTCTTACTCAAAAGACTCGCAATTCACCGGCCACAACCAGAGAGGGGACCTCCCCGTGGCCACAGCCTCCCATGGGAGCTGCCACCTTACTCAATAGAGAGCATCGATATCCAACGCCTTCCTGCAACAAGGGCATCGGGTCAGGCAGTTTCCCCTGTTGTCTCTATCTTCATAAAACATGACCCGGCAATTTCGGTTCGGCCTCAAATACTGCACCCATATGGTACATCCGCATGGACAAAGTCGCTGTTGCATTATACGCCTCCCTGTGTTTATTAAAACGTTATAGCGTTTATATATATGAACTCACGGGGCAAAAAAATTTACCTGAGTTCTCTACAAATCCACAGGACCTTTCCAATGATTCGAACGCTTTCGATTTCGGCCTGCTGAAGAAAAATCGGTGCGTAATCCTTATTGTCGCTGAGCAGAACCAGTTTGTTGGGATGTTTTTCCAGCCGTTTAACCATTATCGTATCCTCTACGCCGACAGCATATATGGCGCCGGCCAGAATATCTTTCTGGGACTCATCAATCAGAATCGTGTCGCCATCTTTCATCTCCGGTTCCATGCTGTTGCCAAGGATGTCCATCAACACCATCTTGTTTATACTTCCTTTGGTGTCCAACCATTCCTTTCGAAAAGCATAGTAACCTTCGATTTCGGATCCCACTTCAAAGGAACCCCCGCCGGCACTCAACCTGGCCTTCACCTTGGGTATGCTGCTAAAAATATCATCAGGAGCACCCGGTTCCTGATGAAACGGTTGCCCCTTGCCGGTTTCAATCCAGTCAGGATTCAGCCCAAAGGATCGATAGAGCTGCAGGACCCATTTGGCGGGGATCGAATCCTTTCTTCTGGCCTGGGTAATCGCTGATCGATTAATATTCAGGGCGGATGCCAATTCGGTCTGGGACGTTATTCCGGTGGTTTCAAAGATCCGTTTGAGAAACGAATCAAATGTGTTGATTGGCATCATTTTCACCTGAGCGTATGGGGATCAGTTCTCATTGTTGAGATACATAAACACACCTATTCATAAATTGCAACACTTTTTGTGACTTTTTTATCGGAAAATAGAGGATTCGCTGGTTTGTCGTTCCCATTTGGGAAGGTATCTGTCTGTAAGTGTCCAATATTGTTCCTCTATTGACCATTCGGCATAAACAGAGGAGCCGAGGACGTCTTCCATGCATAATCAGGCTCATTCCGGGAGACCATAAAAATGCCTGGAAGACACTATCCCTATTGACAGAAAACCAAGATATGATATGCCTGTAATATATGACTTCTATTGCGCATTCAGCTATTGGTTGTGGGTAATGCGCTTACAGTAACCGGATTGCGGGCTCTGGCTTCGACCCGTCTAAGGGGGGATCGGACATGAAGATTATGGTATGTTATGATGCATCGGATGCTGACGACACACTGATCGCGAAAGCAAAAGAACGGGCAAAGGAATTGGATGCAAGCATTAGCTTGCTTAGCGTGCTAATCGGTAGTGATGTTGGACAACTCGACGAGCTTGAGCCCGCAAAAGAATTGCTGGCGAAGACACAGGCGTCGTTCCAGGCGGAGAATATCCCCTGTGAAACCAAACTAGTGTTCGGCGGGAATGCAGCGGGAGAAAGTATTGTTGAATACGCAGAGGAAAAAGCAATCGATGAAATCATGATCGGTATCAGGAAGAAATCAAAAATAGGGAAATTTATTTTTGGATCCACCGCACAGTATGTCATTTTGGAAGCGCCCTGTCCGGTACTTACAGTCAGATAGAATGACAGAGCAGAGAGAACTCTCTTAAGCGATCGTCGTCCCGGATACCGCGTTCGGGTTCCGGGGCGCAACCTACACACCCAAGAACGCGCCTTTTCCCCCGAAGTAGCTTCTCCACCCTCCAGATGAAACTGCCCTCCTGTAAAAGCACCACCATCGGATCCCGCTATCCAGCCAATCTCCTGTCACAGCAGCACATAAGCGCCGCCTCTGACCAAGACAAGAGGTCCCGCTGAAAGCGCGAGGGCCGGTCTGATCGAGAAAGAAGCTAGATAGACACCCAAGAGACTTGTTCTCGCGCAAAGCCGCAAAGACGCAAAGCAAAGACTTAAAATATTGATGGCAAAGAGTGATGATTTGCGCCTGGGTCGCATCGGCGCAATCCATCAAGAGTTACCTCTGTGTTCTCTGTGAGCTCTGTGAGAGTTAGAAATGTAGTTTCATATGATACTGCAGATCGCTTTGAAGACAGGACCCGGGGATCAAAGGTATCTGTATCCTAATCATACGTATATCTCATTGACTTCATAATTGTGAATACGTAAACACGTCAATATAAGTAGATATAACCGATAATCTCACTAGAAGTGTATTCTATAGAATACGGAAATCGGAATAATGTGGTGATTATGTCTTGCATTTCCTCATATCGGTAGTTAAGGTATGTCCAGATTTTGGCAAGA
>JAZFSW010000265.1:0-4360 GCA_036446375.1 Desulfobacterales bacterium
TATTGCTGTGTGACGAGCCTACATCAAGCGTGGATGTTGAAAACCAGATTACGATCCTCAATATTCTCAGACAGATCAATGATGAGAAAAAGATCACGATACTCTTTACGACCCATGACAGCTTTCAAGCGGCTTCCCTGGCTGACCCTATCCTGTATCTTGATCAGGGCAGACTCACCGAGACACCATCGGAAAACATCTTTCCCGCGGTCATGACGCGGACCCAAGACCACCGGGGCGTTCTCGATATCCAAGGTGCGATCCGGCTCAGCATCCCTCTGGACATGATACGAGGAGAAGAGGAAGAGATCCGTTTGATTCTCCATCCGGAAAAACTGTATCTGGGAGCTCCTGACATGGACCCCGGCAAGGGGGGTGCTGAGAATCAACAGGTGACAGGGCGAGTGGCGCAGATAACAGATGAAAAAGATAAGGTTCGGATCATTGTGGATGCCGGAACCCGGTTAACGCTGCGGATGCCGAGGGATGCATATGTAAAGGACCGGCCCCTCGTAGGCGATCGGGTTTCAGTCCTGATACCGCCAGAGGCGGTAGAAGTCCTTTACCCTTCATAGTTGCTTGACTTGCGAAAGATGAGTGGCGGCATTTACTACCGGACATCATATTTGAGAAACGACACGAATGTGCCGGCGAATAGGATGATATTCAGCAGAATCAAGAGCGTCAGGTCGTACCGGATGCTGTAAAGTGAATCACCCAGCGTTTCCGGGACGAACGCATGCCGGGGCATGTCCTCAAACGATGGTTTCGGGGGCTGAGGCTCGAACCATTTCATCTCGGTATGCTGCACCTTCTTTGTGTTATACCACTTGCCGAAGACCGGCTTGTATGTCCGGATGGAATTCATGAAGCGTTCCCGCTCCGCGATCCCGGTCTTCGCAAGGCGCAGGGCACTGAATGTCATGGCCGATGAAGGTGAAATGCGAGACAGGTTGAAGGCAAGCATCTGTTGTCTGCGACGTTTCGTCTGGTAGTCAGCCTCTAACCCCATCGTCTTGGCATTTATCGCCGTTATCAGAACCAGCTGTATTGATTCGACCAGATCCTTGTACTCCTGTATTATTTCAGGAGTCGGACCGGGCTTAGCAAAGCTAGGCCGATTCGCTACCCTCCATTTCTTCAGCTGTACTTTTCCGCTCATTCCCTCTTTCCGCTTTACCGCCTCCATGAGTAGAACCTTCTCGGAATTCACGTCATGTATCGACGGCACGGGCATGATCTGTTTGGATGCCATTACCGCAGCCTTGGGTATGACAAAGATGAAGACCACCCATATGAAAAGGAGTATGAATAAGCTGTCGGCGGATCGGCCGGATCGTGATGATATCAAGAGGCCAAGGTTGAAGAACACGGATAGGTAGAGGAGAAACGATAAGAGGATCAGACCCACCCGGGCCCAATCCTCGCCTGAAAGGGAAATATCCGGGAAGATATTCAGAAGGATGAGCCCCATTAGCAGGGGGACGGCTAGCGGCACCAGGAAGCTGACGAAACTGCCAATAGCCTTGCCAAGAATGAGTTGGTCCCGTGGAACCGGGTTCGAAAGGGTCAATTTCAGCGTCCCCTTTTCCTTTTCACCGGCGATGGCATCAAAGGTAAAGAGGATGGCAAAAAGGCTTAGCACAATCTTGACGATCAGCGTCAGGTCCAACGGTCCGAATATGGCGAATACGGGGTTGCTGTCATATTTCGAATCGATCAGTTTGGGATCGGGGGCATCCAGTGCCGTGCCGACCTTTGCGTTGCGACCCACGGCATCCTGCACACCTATGGCAAGCGTGCCGAGAATCTGCGGTGGCCGGGTGATGGCCACTCCTTTGGTTCCCGTTCCCGCACTGGTTTCATCTTCCCAAGACGTCCAGCTCTCCAGCTCCGCTGCATTGAGCGCCTGGGTCTCATGGTATTCCTTCAGCTCCCCGCGATAATTGGCGATGCCGGTATAGACCGATACGAGTATCAGTATCGTGCAAAGGATATACGAGAAGACAAATTTCGGGCTGGTTAGATTCCCAAGGATCTCTTTCCGGATGATGTGTTTCAGCATGTTCTTCCTCCTACCGGACATCATACTTCAGAAACGACACATACGCGCCGACAAAGAGCACGATGTTCACCAAGACCATGATGCAGACATCCAGCAGTATCCCGGAGAAGGTCCCCCCCAAGCTCTGAGGATCGAATGTATGCACTGGCATACCATCGAGGGTGGGCGGCTCGGGCTCCCTCGATCTCTTTTTCCGCTGGCCTTGCATTTCTTCTATCGCTTTCTCTTCGACCCATTTGCCGAATGCCGTCTGATACGTCTTCATCGAATCCAGAAAGCGTTCATGTTCCACCGTACCGGTTTTAGCCAGGTTCAACACGCTGAGGACCATCGCCGAAGCCGGCGAGAAACGGGAGAGATTCAGCGCCAGCGCCTGCTGCCGGCGATGCCGGGCCTGGTATCCCGAATCCAATTCCGCAAACCGATCACCGGTGAGTTCATAGTAGCTCTCAGACTGTTGCTTGAGGAAGGCCCTCAGCTGGCTCCACCATTCGGCAACTGCGGAAGCCGGCCCGCCACTGGGATAGGGATTCTCCTTGAACCAGGCATCTCTGACATGGCTGGCTTTTGCCTGAACATTCTTGGAAAACACTTGTCTTTCTGAGTCCAGGGCATGAGCCGATGGTACGGAAACCAACTGCCGCGATACCATTGTGGCAGCTTTGGGAATGATGAAAATGAACACCACCCATATGAATAAGAGGATGAAGAGGCTGCTGGCAGAGCGATGGGTTCGGGAGGAAATGAATAAGCCGAGATTGAAGAAGGCGGACAGATAGAGAAGGAAACACAACAGGATGATACCCAGGCGGATCCAGTCTCCGGCAGTAAGCAAAACGTCCGGGAAGATATTCAGAAGGATCAGTCCCATCAGGAACGGAATCGCAAGGGGCAGTATCAAGCTGACAAAGCCACCAATCGCCTTGCCGAGAATGAGTTGATCCCTGGGCACCGAGTTGGATAGCGCCAGTTTCAGCGTTCCCCTCTCCTTTTCACCGGCGATGGCGTCAAACGTAAAAAGGATGGCAAACAGACTCAGGACGATCTTGACGATCAGTGTCAGATCCAGCGGCCCGAATATGGCAAACACCGGATTGCTGTCATATTTCGAATCGATCGGTTTCGGGTTGCGGGTGTAGTCCAGGGTGATGTTGCGTCCGACAGCGTCCTGGATGCCGACGGCAACGGCGCTGAGGACCGTCGGCGGCTTCGGAACGGTGGTCTTCATGTTCTGTATGGCCAGCCAGGAAGGCTGCATCTCTAGAGCCTTCCGGCTCAGCGTCACAGCCAGGCCATATTCCTTGAGATCTGCTCGGTAGTTGCTGGCACCGGTGTAGACCGACACCAGTATCAGTATCGTGCAGAGCAAAAAGGTGAATACGAACTTGGGACTGGTGATATTGCCCTGTATCTCTCTTCTGATGATATGCGATAGCATCGGTGTCTCCCCGTTCAATCCTGCATATAGTCCAGGTAGATGGTCTCAAGATTCTCTTCCTGCAGCTCCTCCCGGGTCCGGGTCATAATCAGTTTGCCGTCCTGCATGATGCCGACGCGATCGGCAATCGTCTTGGCTCTGAATATGTCGTGGGTACTCATGAAGATGGATTTTCCTTCATCTCGGAGCTCGGACAGGACCCCGGCAAATTCGGCTGCAGCTTTCGGATCCAGACCAGACGTGGGCTCATCCAGCAGGATGTTTGTCGCGTCTTTGATGATGGCAATGGAAATGCCTAGTTTCTGATTCATGCCCTTGGAGAAGGTTTTGACTCTCTTTTCAAAGGCATCTTCCTGCAAACCCACTCGTCCCATGGTCGCGTAGTAGTCCTCTCTGGAAAGATCCTCCCTTCCACCGAGTTTGGCAAAATAGTCAAGATTCTGCCGGGCGGTAAAATTCTCATAGAGCATGACATGTTCGGCCACAAAGGAGACATGTTTCTTTGCCTCGAGGGGCTCTTTTGCAGAGTCGATCCCGTTTATCAGCGCCTGACCTTCGGTGGGATCGATGAAATTAAGAAAGAGATTGATCGTTGTTGTCTTCCCCGCCCCATTGGCCCCGAGCATGCAGAAGATCTCTCCTTCCTTCACCTCAAAGGTAAGATTGTCCAGTGCCAGCTGATCGTCTTCATACCGTTTCGTCAAACCGATGGCTTGCAGCATATCTCCTCCTTTGTCCGTTGTCTGCCAATGAGACTGCAAATACTTAGGCAGGATTAACAGGATTCACAGGATTCAGTTGAGCATTATCCTGTCGATCCAGTCAATCCTGTCAATCCTGTCAAAGAGTCCTTTTGT
>JAZFSW010000266.1:0-24335 GCA_036446375.1 Desulfobacterales bacterium
GTCCCGGCGAGGTCCTGGATGAAATCTATGACCTGCTCATTGACCTGGACGCCACGGACGAACAGCTCGAAGTTCCCCTGCTCTACGCGGTGGGCCGGGATGGAATCGCCCAGAAGGCCCTGGATGAAAAGGGAAAGAATATCCACGTGCTTATGGACATGATTATCGAAGAGATTCCGGGTCCCTCCTACGATCCGGAAGCACCGTTTCAGATGCTGGTATCGGATCTGGGCTATTCGGATTATCTGGGTCGGCTGGCGGTGGGAAAGATCTTCAACGGAACCGCCCGATCCAGGGATGCGTTGGCCTGCATCGGAAAATCCGGAGAAAGTTCTCCCCTGAAAGTCTCCAAACTTCAGGTTTACGACGGAATTTCCCTCAAGGAGGCCGACTCGGTGGGAGCCGGGGACATTGTGGTGCTGTCGGGTATTGAAGCGGTTGAGATCGGTGATACGATCTGCAACCGGGAGACCCCCCACGCCCTGAAGAGAATCACCGTCGATGAGCCCACCGTGTCCATGAAGTTCACCATAAATGACTCGCCCCTGGGGGGCCAGGACGGAAAGTATGTTCAGCTCAATCGGATCCGGGAACGCCTGGTGCTGGAAACTCGCCGTAATGTGGCTATCCGCCTGGAAGATGGAGACAATCGGGATACGCTTCTCGTCAAAGGCCGGGGGGAGTTTCAACTGGCCATCATCATCGAGACCATGCGCCGGGAAAGCTATGAATTTAGCGTAGGACGGCCGGAAGTTATCTACCGCTATGAAAACAATGAGAAGCTTGAGCCCATCGAACGGCTGCAGATCGATTGCGAAGAGGGATTCCTCGGGGTGGTTACGGAAAAACTCTCCACTCGCAAAGCAAAGATGACGCAGCTGAACAACAGCGGCAGCGGGCGTGTAAGGGTGGAGTTTTCTGTACCGGTGCGCTCTTTAATCGGATACCGTGACGAGTTTCTAACAGACACCCGGGGTACAGGTATCATGCATTCTCTGTTCGATGGCTACGAACCTTACAGGGGGGATTGTCCCAGCCGGTTTACCGGATCCATCGTTTCAGACCGCAAGGGAAATGCCGTTCCCTACGCCCTTTTCAACCTGGAACCCAGAGGACGGATGTTTATTTTCCCGGGGGATCCGGTATACGAGGGCATGATCATCGGCGAGCACAACCGGGGAACGGATATCGGTGTTAACCCCTGCAAGGAAAAGAAGCTAACCAATATGAGGGCATCCGGGAAAGACGATGCCGTCACGCTTTCACCGATCAAGCCCCTTACCCTGGAGCAGGCCATCAACTTCATTCGTGAAGATGAGTTGGTAGAGGTTACCCCCCTGGCGGTTCGCATGCGAAAAGCGGTGCTCTCTGCCCAGAAGCGCCATACCCTTCGTTCCGTCAGGCTGAAGGATACAGCGGCGGCCTGAAGGGGTCGGCAAAACGATGGGGGATTGCAGCAACTTGATTCTTGGGGGATGTTCCGAGAGTTACTTCTTTTCTCGCAGCCGGATGCCGTCTTTTTCAAGGGCAATCAGCCTTTTCTTATAGAGACTGCCGATGGCCCTCTTGAATGCTTTCTTGCTGACGCCGAAAAGGTCTGCGATGGCTTTCGGTCTGCTCTTATCAGTGACCGCGACATACCCGTCCCGTTGCTGCAGCTGGTTCATGATCTTTCGGGACAGGGCATCGATGGCTGTGATGCCGGGTTTTTGCAGGTAGAGATCGATCTTCTGATCATTGCGCACTTTCTTGATAAATCCATCAATTTCCTGACCGATTTTCAGTGGTTGGAATACCTCGTTTTCATACAGGATACCTTGGTGGGTGCCGTTGATAACGGCAGAAAATCCCATCTTGGTTCGAGCAGAGATAAGCAGCGACACTTTCTGATTTTCCCGAAGACCGGTATCGTCTGCCTGAGTGCCGCCTTTTCTTCGTTTGATAGCTGCCATGGGTACGATCCGGCTAGTACTGCGTGTCGGTTCCTATGCTTCCAGGTCTTCTACCGGGAGGGTGGGGTCATCTTCAGGATCGTCGGTTTCAATCCCTTCTTCAGTCTCAACCCCTTCTTCAGTCTCAACCCCTTCTTCAGTCTCAACCCCTTCTTCGGTTTCAATCCCTTCCCCGGCCTTCAACGCTTTGAGTTCCTTTTTGCGCAGCCGTTTCTCTTCCTTCTTCTTTTTCTTCTCCAGCTCTTTCTGACGTTTCTGGAACTGGTAATGAGACCTTGCCATGGTGTTTCCTTTCGGGTCGATTGCCGGATCCATTCGGTCTCTGACGGGAATCTTCAGAGAAAGAAATCCAGCCGGCATGATTGCAGGTGATGCACACGATTATCAAAAAGGCAGCCCCCGTTTCAAAGGAGGTACCTTCAATTGCCTGGAAGCCGGTTGAGCAACCGCCACGGTCTGTCACGGTAGCAGCTGGACCCATCTTTGCTCAAGGCCATTGATGGCGTATATTAAGGCCCTTTGCCCGTATTAGCAATACGAATGTTCATTTTCTTCAAACCGCGCCGCTATCTTTGGTTGAAGATGGCGGGACAAATACCTCGGGTCTTTCGCCAGGCAGGGCCTCAACGTAAAGGGACTGGCTGGGGAAGGCAAAAGCGGTGCCTGCTTCTTCTACGATTTCCTTGATCCGGTAGGCCAGGGCTTCCTTTTGCTCCAGCCACTTGCCCCACCGGGTGGTCTTGGTGAAGCAGTAGATCATAATATCGATCGAAGAATCACTGAACCGGTCAATACGCACAAACGTCGGCACATCGGTGGGGTCTGCGAAAGATTCGTTTTCCAGTATAGTAGGTCTCGATGTCGTCCCGGATCTGCCGGAGCTGCTGGACGGTCGTGCGGTATTCCACCCCGATAAGCCAGTAGATACGCCTGTGGCTCATGGCACTGAAATTAATCACCGCTTGATCGGAGAGCTTTGAATTCGGCACAAAAACAGGCGCCTTATCGAAACGGCGGACAAGGGTGGACCTGAACCCGATGTTCTCCACCGTTCCTTCAACCACACCGTCAACACGGATCCAGTCCCCAAGGCCAAACCGGCTTTCTGCAATAATGAGAATGCCGGAGATAAGGTTTTTAAACAGATCCTGCGCACCGAGGGCGACGGCCACGCCAAACAGCCCCAAGCCGGCAATAATCGGTCCTATCTTTATCCCCCACACTTCGAGAATGGTGGCGGCACCGATGAAGATAAATGCGGCCCGAATCGCCTTAACCAGCCAGTCAACCATGGAAGAGGAGAAGACTTCTTCAAGCTGTTTCAGCAGAAAGGACAACGGATTGACAATGTTTGTAACCGCCCAGAAAATTGCAAAAATGATAAGCGAACGGATCAGCCTATCGGCAATGATCTCGATTTCACCGGCCAGGGGAAGGTATTCTGCAGCAAGAAAGACGCCCAGAACAATTGGGATGAATCGAATCGGACTCTCCAGAACATCCAGGGCCTCATCGTCAAGTTTAGTTTTCGTCCTTCGGGTTATTGCGTGAAGCCTGCGCATGATGAATCTTGTGAACAGCCGGCGCAGGAGAAGGAACACCGTCAAAATCAGGACAGCCATGATGTATCGCCCGATATCGATGCCGAACAGCCCGTTTTTCCACACATCGATGACGAGCAACCAGAATTGTTCCAGTTTTTTCATATCAGAACCATCTCTTGATGAAAGATCGCAAGGGGTGCTTGGCTTTGACCATTATCAGTGGCACATTGCATCGTTGGCCAGTTCTTCACGTAAAGAGCCCATGGCCCGCTGTCTGAAAAGCGGGTCCTGCATTGCCCACACCGAGAAAGACGCCGGCACCGATCATTATCCCCACACCCATCATGGTGATTTGGAGAAGAGACAGGTTACGGGAGAACTCTGTGGAGATCTGGTGCTGGCCTGCGTCCGGGCCGGTGTTGGCTTCAGCTGCCATTCATAATCTTCTGCTGGATTTGTCTTAAGGAACTCGGTGACCCGGCATTGATACGATCAATGATGCTCCGGCACCAGAGGGTGAGAACAACCACGACAACCAAAGCCGATACCGTAAGAAGGATGCCGAATAGTGTTTCAAAACTCATAGAAATATCCTGATTGGGTGCCTGCCTGCATCCACATGCACCGCCTGAAAGATTCGCCATAATACCACTATAAACATGATTGTCAATTGCGGCTTGTGGCCGGATGGGTCACATCCGTGGTTTGCTTTCTAATGGGCCGTTCCTGAGGCCCGCTTCCGAAAGCCCCACTGACCGCTATGGGGCTATCTGATAGGGGTAAGAGGCAAACGGCTGCAAACGTCAAATCGTCAAGGAAATCCAGAGAGATAGAGACTGCTCTAGCCAGCCGACCGGAGAGTATCCGTGGACGAAGAGAGAATACAGCGCAAACTGACCGCGATCTTTAGTGCCGATGTTGTCGGGTACAGCCGTCTCATGAGAGACGATGAGATGGCAACCATCCGTACGCTTTCGGAATATCGTGAATTGATGTCCGGCCTCATTCTGCAACACAAAGGCCGGGTGGTTGATGCGCCCGGTGATAATATCCTTGCCGAGTTTTCCAGTATTGTCGATGCTGTTCAGAGTGCTGTGACAGCCCAAAGAGAGCTAAAGGCAAGAAATGCCGGACTTCCCGAAAACCGCAAGATGGAGTTTCGCATCGGCATTAATATCGGAGACGTGATTCAGGAGGGCGATCGAATCTACGGCGATGGGGTGAATATCGCCGCACGATTGGAAAGCATCGCAGATCCCCGGGGCATCTGTATCTCCCGTTCCGCCTATGACCAGATCGAGAGCAAGCTGCCTTTCGGGTACACCTATCTCGGGGAGAAAGTCGCCAAGAATATCGACAAACCCCTCTATGCCTATCGGGTGATTCTTGATCCCGAAAGCGAAACCCACAACGAGAACATAGCAGTGGCTACCGGTTCGGAAAGTCGACGGACCCACGATAAGCGTGCCACGGGAAACCACAAGAAGCATCGACGTCGTCGACCGGATCGAAAGGCAGGTCACAGATTGGACCCCGCGGCCACCGGGGTGGCTTCGGATCCTGAACTCAGACAGGCCATCGAAGAGATCAGGAACAACGTTGATCGGGACGCTGCAGGAGCGGTGAACCGGCGTCCGGCAAAAAGAGAAAAAATGATCGAACCGTTCATGCAAAACAAGCATATACGGTTTGCTCTGGGGTTTGGTTTCTTTATTTTCGCCATCAACGCCGTCACATCTTTCGGCCAATGGTGGTTCCAGTTCCCACTTCTGTTTGTTAGCCTCATGGCTTATCTGCGTTGGATCAAAGGTTCTCTTCTGCTGTCAAATAAGATCTTGGCAAAACGGGAAGAGATCTTCAATGAGGAAATGGCCCATCTGCCTACTGGATCCGAAGCGACAGGAAAAGAGCGGGCGCGCATCGACCGTCGTGTGAGAGACATTACTCGCTTCTACAGGAGCGCATATACCTATCTGGGTGTTAACCTGTTTCTTTTCCTGATTAATCTCTTTACCACCCCTTTCAACTGGTGGTTCAAGTTCCCCTTAATCATCTGGAGTTTCATTCTGTTCCTGCACTGGATGAAGGTGAATGAGCGCTCCCCCGGATAGGTCTGATACGTCGTTCTCAGGTGGGCAGGACACTTTCTTTCGAGACCATCATATCTGGAACCATGATACAGCAGAAGGTGCAATGAAATCCCCTGTCGGTGGTCCTGCTCCCATAACTCACCCAAAAACAGTTGACAACGTCAGCCCCAGGGGGCCATAGTCCAGAAAACAAAAAGGGTAGCACCTGAGCGCTGCATTACCCGGAGGTTCCAACCCTTTTCTTACAACGCTTGACAGGCCCTTTGTTTAGAAGCATTCCACTGTAGCGGGAGATGATCTTCGTGTACCCATAAGTCTAATCCAACCGGATCCGGAGGTGTTACATGGCAGAACAATTCAAACATCTTTTCAGCCCTATAAAAGTGGGCAACATTACTATTCCCAACCGGATCGTGGTCCCCGGGCACTTCCCTGCGCTGCGGGATCCGGATATGCTTCCCGGCGAGCGGTTGACCGCCTACTGGGAATCCAAAGCCAAGGGGGGGGTCGGGATGGTCTGCTCCGGCATCTGGTCGGTACACAAGAGCGCCCCGCCCCACGGGGACTACGATACGCCCCTGCAGACACCGGGTGGTATAGAAAAACTCAAGAAGGCAGCGGGAAGGATCCAACAGCACGGCACCAAGATGTTTATCCAGCTCTGGCACGGTGGTGCCAATTCATACGGTGTCGGTACCCAGGTATGGGCACCATCAGAGATTCAGACGGCCACCGGTAGCAAGACCCACGCGATGACCAATGATGAAGTAAAGGAGGTCATCGAGGGGTTTGCTGCCGAAGCTTACCGGGGCCAGCAGGCCGGTCTCGATGGGGTGGAGATTCACGGCGCTCACGGCTATCTCATCACTCAGTTTATGTCGCCACAGACCAACCATCGAACCGATGAATACGGGGGCGATCACGCGGGCCGCATCAAGTTTGCCTGTGATATCATCGATGCTATCAGAGCAAGTGTGGGCAAGGACTTTGCCGTGGGTATCCGGATATCGGCAGACCCGATCTCAGGCGGCGGCTACACCTTGGACGACACCAAGATATTTGCAGAGATGCTGACCCGAAGCGGCAACCTGGATTATATTGCCACCGGCGCCGGAATACCACCCATGTATTACCCGCTGGGATCGCTGATGTATCATGCGGCCGGGATAAAGGAAGTTGTCGATATCCCTGTTATCGGTGGCGGTCGTGTGACGGATCCCGTCCAGGCAGAGCAGATCCTGGAGGACAATCAGGCCGACCTTCTTTTCATGAACCGGGCGTTGATCTGCGATCCCGAGATGCCCAACAAGGCTCGCGAGGGCAGGCTCGAAGAGATTCGTCATTGCATGGGATGCTCGGAAGGATGCTGGATGCGCGTCTCCCAGGACGGAAATCCCCAGGGAATCTCCTGCACCTATAATCCGACAGCAGGTAAGGAGGAACGGCCCGGCTGGCTCGAAATGGTCCCTGCTGAAAAAAAGAAGAAGGTCATGGTTATCGGTGGTGGTCCGGCCGGTCTTGAGACAGCGCGAGTGGCCAAGTCCAGGGGGCACGATGTTACCCTTTGGGAAAAGGGTGATGCCCTTGGCGGGATGACGCTGGTTGGCGCCAAGGCACCGGGGAGAGAAGAACTTCTCGAAATGTCCCGATACTACATTTATCAGATGAAACTGCTCGATGTGGATGTCCGTCTCAACAGCTCGGTAACCACCGAGACGGTGAAAGGAGAAAACCCCGATGTGGTTGTCGTTGCCACGGGCTCTATACCGATGATAGCGAAAGATATCCCCGGTATTGACCAGGACAACGTCATCAAACACGTCCGTGGTGTTTTGTCCGGCGAGGGTGACGTGGGGGAAAACGTCCTGATCGTTGACAATCAGCGGCATATAGAAGGACTTGCCACCGCCGATTTTCTTGCGGACCAGGGAAAGAAGGTCGAGGTGATATACCCCCTCGATTCGCCTGCGCCTTTCATGGAATCCATTACCAAGATGGCTCTGCGCCAACGACTGGGCTGGGGGGATGTCAAGCTGACCCCCGGTTTGCACCTGCTGTCCATATCCGGTAACAGCGTCACGCTGGGTATCGTTGAGCAAGCCGACGGTCGCAGTATCCTCAGCGATAAAGTGGGTCGTGTCATCGAAGGTGTCGATACGATCATTCTCTCCTATGGCGGGGTAGAAGACAACGACCTGTATTATGCACTCAAGGATGAATATCCGGAGGTCTATGCGGCAGGTGACTGCAATGGGGTGAGAAAGATGCTGTGGGCTGTCAACGATGGTGCTACGATTGCAAGAAAGATCTAAGGGGTGCCTTGGATCACTACTGCAGCAAATGAGCGCTGCCCGTCGGTCTTTTGTGTTCAGGTGTCAGATTTCGGGTGTCAGTAAAGAGCTAACCCAGCCAAAGGCTGGCCTGAAACCTGAACACTGACACCTGTCGCTGAGACGTAATTCATATAGGATCGTGAAACGACGAAACAACCAAACAACGAAACGATGACACGTCTAACCCTGTGGAATCCGGAGGTTTCAAATGTCAGAACAATTCAAACATCTTTTTAGCCCGATAAACCTGGGCAGCATGACCGTCCCGAACCGAATAGTGGTTCCGGGGCATAATCCCGGCATGCAGGATCTGGATTCGCTACCCGGCGAGGCACTCACCGCCTACTGGGAATCCAAGGCCAGGGGAGGCGCTGGTATGATCTGTTCCGGCCCCTGGACGGTGCATTCCAGCACCACAGTGGGTGGGGGGGAGACGCCGCTGGAAGCATCGGGAGGCATAGACAAACTCAAACGGGCTGCAGAAAGAATCCAACAACACGGCACCAAGTTCTTAATCCAGCTCTGGCACGGCGGCGCGCACGCAACGGGTACCGTGCATTACGGTGACCAGCTGTGGGCACCCTCTGTGGTTCGATCCAACCTTATGGGTTATGTCGTCCACGCGATGACAACAGATGAAATAAAGGAGGTCATTGAGGGATTTTCCGCAGAGGCGTTCCGTGCCAAAGAAGCCGGTGTCGACGGCGTGGAAATCCACGGCGCCCATGGGTATCTCATTACCCAGTTCATGATGCCGAGAACCAACCTTCGGACGGATGAATACGGCGGAGATCATGCCGGACGCATCAAGTTCGCCTGTGATGTCATCGATGCTATCCGGACTGCTGTGGGGCAGGACTTTACCGTGGGTATCCGCATCTCGACAGATCCGACGTCAGGCGGCGACTATACCCTAGACGATAGCAAGATATTTGCGGAGATGCTGACCCGAAGCGGCAACCTCGACTACATCGCTACCGGAGCCGGAACGCCGTCCATTTACTACCCGCAAGGATCGCTGATGTATAATGCTGCTGCGATAAAGGAAGTGGTGGATATCCCCGTGATCGGTGGCGGCCGTGTGGTCGATCCTGTCCAGGCGGAGAAGATTCTCGAAGACAATCAAGCCGACCTGGTCTACATGAACCGGGCGCTGATCTGCGATCCGGAGATGCCCAACAAGGCCCGTGAGGGCAGGCTGGAGGATATTCGTCAGTGCATGGGATGCTCGGACGGATGCTACCGCACCGTGCAGGTGGTCGCAGGTCGGAACTTGCCAATCGGCTGCAGCTTTAATCCCACCGTGGGCAAAGAGACTCAGGCCGGTTGGCTGGAGATGATCCCGGCTGAAAAGAAGAAGAAGGTCATGATTATCGGGGGTGGTCCGGCCGGGCTAGAGACAGCCCGGGTAGCTAAAACCAGGGGGCACGATGTTTCCCTCTGGGAGAAAAGCGATGCCCCTGGCGGGATGATCCTGGTTGACGCCAAGGCCCCGGGGAGAGACGAGCTTCTCGAGATGTCCCGATACTACGATCGCCAGTTGACGCTGCTTGATGTCGATATCCATCTCAACAGCGAGGTGACCCCCGAGACGGTGAAAGCAGAAAACCCCGATGTGGTTATTGTTGCCACGGGCTCAAAACCGATGACCCCGCAAAATATCCCCGGCATGGACCAGGACAACGTCATCGATAATGTCCGCGATGTCCTATCCGGCAAGGTGGAAGTGGGCGATAACGTTCTCATCGTTGATAATCAGTGGCACATCGAAGGTCTGACGACCGCTGATTTTCTGGCGTCGCAGGGCAAGAAGGTAGAAGTGATCTACCCCCTCGAATCGGCTGGACCACTCACGGAAGCGGTAACGCGAATGACACTGCGCCAGAGGCTGGAACAGGCAGAGGTTAAGATGTCTCCCGGGACGTCCATCAGGGCCATATTCGGTAACAGCGTCACGGTCACCAACCCCGGCGGCGAAAAGAACCGGGAGATCGAAGGGGTCGACACGATCATTTTTTCCTATGGTGGGGTGGAAGACAACGACCTCTACTACGCCCTTAAGGACCAATTCTCCGAGGTCTATGCCGTAGGCGATTGCGGCGGGGTGCGGAAGCGACGATGGGCTGTTGATGACGGCGCGGTGATTGGACGACAGATATAGACACAGAGAGGCACCGGGCGCCTTTCCCAAGGCGCTCTTGTGATCCATTCACCGTTGCCAGGAAGCGACAAACAAGCAATGATCGCTCTTCTCTAATTTAGTGGGAAAGAGGCGTCAAGGATTCAAGGGGTCCAGCGTTTTTCAGCCCCTTCGCCTGCGGCGAAGACCTTGAATCCTCGGCATCCTGCCCCCCCCAGATTATTTCTGCTGCAGCAGCTCAATCCTCTCGCCATCCGGCGCTTCAATAAACGCGATGCGCAGGTTTGGGTTGATATTTACCGGGTCAAGGCTGAAGGTGACACCGTTGGCTTTCAGTTTGTCGCAATACCCGTCGAAATCCCCATCCACATGAAATCCAAAGTGATCATTCCCCCACACAGGTCCCTCTTTCGTGCCTACTTCCTCACCGGCATTCGCGGCCCGGATAATGAGCATTACGCCCTTAAACGTAACAATAATTGAGGGTGCCCCAAGGGCCTTCTCGCCCCCGGCAATTCTACCCCCGAGTTTATCCGCATACCAGGATGCAGTGGTTTTCGGATCTTTGCTGATTAGATGATTGTGATGAAATGCAATGCTGTTGTCAGACATGATTTGCTCCTCCTGTAAAGATGTGGGTTATACTCAATTGCGTTCTATTGCTCAATCGAGGCTATATCAAGCCTTTCTTTTTGAAGTAGGCGCCATAGCCGAGAATGATTGATTCCATGCCTATGGTGTCTTCGCCTTTATCGGGGTGACCTGCGAGTCGATCCAGAATCTGCCTTTCGATATCACCGGTTGACAGACTGTTTCTCAGGCCTTCGAGGATGATGTCCCGGAGCATTGCCGTGTTTTCTGCGATCCGGGAAAGGATATCACCCGGTTCCCTTGCGCCTCCTTCATGGGGGTAGAACAATACCCGGGGGCTAAGCCGGCTCAGCTTCTCTATGGAGGAAAGATACCGGTCGACATCAAGGTCTCCGACAGAGATGGAAGGCAGAACATCGGATCGGGTGCCGGGTATGGGTTGGCCCAGGGCTTCACCGCAGAAAAGACCGCCGGTTTTCTCATCAAAGATCGCCATATGGTGGGCGGCATGACCGGGCGCGTGGATGATGCGCAGTCGTCTTCCACCGGCATCAATCACATCGCCATCCTCTGCCACGAGCACCTGGGATTCCCGTATGGGCAGGATCGGGCCATAGGTGTGTTCGAAGTCATCCTCGTAGGCAGCCTTGGTTCCGGCGATAAGGCGGGAGGGATCGATCGCGTGTCTTGCCCCTCTTGGGTGCAGAACTACCTTTGCCTGCGGGAACCGCTCAGCCAGTGTCCCCGCACCCCCTCCATGATCCATGTGGATGTGGGTGGGAATGATGGTGGACAGTTGCGGTATGCCCAATTGTGTCATCGCGTCAAGAATAGCCGGAACCACCACTGTGGGCCCGGGATCAATCAGCACCGGCTCCTTTCCCGTAAGCAGATACACGGAAAATATGTAGCGTGCATCATGTATCCGCACCTCTAGCCGGTGCGTGTCTTCGGCGACTTCCTCTATTACCGATATTTCAGTCACAATCTCTCCTGTGGGTTTCCGGTTTCCACCGATCCGATTACAGCCTTTTTAGTGTGCCGGAGGTCTGCCATATTTTATGACAAGCTTTTTCATCCTGGACCGAGGGGTGCTGTTGGAAAGCTGAGGTATGGGGCTGCGCCATTTGGCCCTTGATCTTTCCGCCAATAGCCGGCGCCAGGAATATTGCATAGCCCAGTTGTGAATCAAGTATGCGTGATTGTCAATACTGTTGCATGGAATGGGTGTTAAGTTCTATTTCAGTTCAATGAAGCGCCGATCTGCAATAAGAGTGCACATGGATAGAAACCGCATCCAGTCATCGGAGATGCTTATATGAAACCACCGGTGATGATGCGCAGAGGAAGAATTCAGGATCTCGATCGGTCTTTTGATCTGCAATTCTGGAAGAATCAAGAGCCCCAGGCCATTTCATTCAGAACCTGGACGCTGATAACGCCGCCCGTCTGCAGAATTGCTTCTGCACGGTCAGCCTTGTCGGTGTCTGATGACAGAAGGTAAAGCAGGACATTGGTGTCGATGAAGACTTTAGATCCGGGCATTGGCATCTTCCCGGTCGAATATGAAATCGGGTGGGAGTTTTCCCCGGAACTTTCTCAGCCGCTTCAGCAGGCTATCGTTGCCGGGCTTCTTTCTCACCTGAAAGACCCGTTCATCTGCAATCAGAACGTCAATATCGTCGCCCTCATTCAATTCGAGTGCATTGACCACTGAAACAGGTAGCCGGATAGCCAGACTGTTGCCCCATTTTGAAACTTGCATGACAAGTCCTCCTAGATATACATATGGATAATGTATATCATTGAAATGTGACCCAGGTCAACGCGTCCATTGAAGTGGAAAAGTGACATCCCATACACCCCTCCTGCCGATGGGCATCTAATAGAAAGCCTGAAGATGGCCGGCGCCCCAAGGCTTGGGTACTTTCCACAACTTTCGGGTTTCGGCACAATAGTAGCGAAATGGGTGCTTTGACGCCGTGGTGATTTGATGGCGATGTGCACTGTCTGAGCCCTTTAGGAGACCTTGCATCAGCGCCCTCGAGGTGTTTCGCACATGCAGCGATGTCCTATATCCCAAAGCAATACTCAAAGCCTTGGACTGCGCTGATGATAGGTATCCTTAAGGGCGAGTTTGTACAGCGCCAGCAGATTATTCATTTCGCGGCGGTATGAATCCCGAAAGTTGAGTACTTTCTTCAACCGCCGAGGGTTCTAAGTCGCCTGGTCCAGCCCCATCTGGGTGGGCGGTGAGCCGCCGACATAATTGCAGCGTGGTGGATAAACGCTAGACAAGAAAGAGCGCCTTGCACAATCGAACTAAACATGTCAAGTTGTGTAGGGTAGAGGATCTCGAACGCATAGACGCATAAAGGACGACAAATCTTATTGCCCATCGGACGCAAATCCAGTGGAAAACGGGAGGCACAAAATGGCAGCAACACAGCTCAAGACGGAAGAAACGTGGACCGAAGAGAAGATCATGGCCCTCACACGGGACGAAGTGATCGAGTTGTGGAAACAGGCTCCGGCCGTCGAGATGGCCGAACTGTGCGGTGAGTACAAGGGCCTGATCCCCAATGCCGGCAATGAGGAAGCCCAGAAAGCCACGGCGAAAGTCATGTACAATGAAGACAGCGCCACGGGCTACTGGTTGGGAAAGGCTTTTTCTCCCCTTAGTCATACCAAAGGCGACGGCTATAATCGGTATCGCTTACCGGATGGGACGATCCACCGTTTCATGCGCTTTGCCACCGAAATGGCAGACTCCCTTATCGATGGCAATCGGTCCCTGATTATGCATTACGGCGCCTACCAGCTCCAGCCGCCACTGATTCCGGAAGGTGTGGAAAACAAGCTCATGGACGAAATCCGGAAGCTCGCGGACGGCTTCTATCTCGGCGTCGGTACCGTGCCGCTTCCGGATGGCAAGCGCTCCGAGCCCGGCCACTTTGTCCTGGTGGGACCGGTTGGCAAGTGGGTCGGCGTGGATGACTATCAGGAAGAGCTGAGATAGGTCGGTCAATCGTTATTGGTTATTTGTGCTAAGCAACGAATGTCGGATAAGGAAGTGGCAACGTTTCTTTTGGGGAATCGGAATGCCGATCTGCACCCCTGGCAGGTTAAAGCCAGGGGTGCAGTCATTTGGATTGGGATAGTGGCACCTTTGGCCTGAACTGAATCAGAGAGCGAAAAGAACCGCAGGTGTTGTCCTTTTCTGTTGAGAGGACAGAAAAGGACGCATGGACAAATCAATACCGCTTCGGTCTCTGGGGCTTGCGTCTATGGCCGATCGCTTTTCTCTACAGTCATCTTAGCAGCAAAGAAAAGGATATGGGATCCCTTTGCGCTCTCTGCGCCTTGAGTGAGCTGGGCGAACGGGCGGTGAGAAGGAGAACCAGAACAGGCGAGCACAGACTGGACATCACAGATATCATGCAACCTTAGGAGGATTCATGTCTCAACCATTGAAAGTCGGATTGATCGGCGCCGGGAGTTTCGCCAGGGCCCATCAACCTGCCTACCAGAACTTTCCGGAAGTGCTGAAGATGACGGCGGTCTGTGACATCCGCGAAGATGCCGCCGGTCAATACGCTAGGGATGTCGGTGCGGAAGCGGTGTACACGGATGCGGAGACCATGCTTAAGGAAGGCGATATCGATGCAGTCGATATCTGTACGATTCATGATCAGCATTATGGCAATGTGCTTGCCGCGGCCGAAGCCGGCAAGCATATTCTTATCGAAAAGCCGATGGGCATCGACATCCAGGAATGCCGTGAGATGCTGGCTGCCACAGAAAAGGCGGGCACTACCTTCATGGTTGCCCAGTGCCTGCGCTTTCAACCCCATAACCGGGTCGTTCACCAGATGATTCAGGAGGGTGAATTCGGTGACATCTGGGCAGTACGCAGCGACAACTTCTATGCGACGGCCCCGCCCAGGTCCGAGGCAAAGAAACAACCGGCACCGACGACGGGTAGCTGGTGGATGGACGGAAAACGGTCCGGCGGTGGCGCGCTTATTGCCCAATCCACTCATCACCTTGATCTGTTCCGCTACTACATCGGTGATGTGAAACGGGTGACCGCCAAATCCTGGACAGATCATCCCGTGTGGACCCATGGTGCAGAAGAGAGCATCGCTGCGACCCTGGAGTTTGAAAATGGTGCCATCGGTCATATCTTTTCCAGCTGGACCACCCGAGCGCCCTGGAACCACTGCTACTGGATGATGGGAGAATACGGATCTGCTGTCAGCCGGTATATGCCCGATTCTATCGGGCCGGAGCAGTATATGGGTCCTGTCGATGTGTCCCTTCCGAAATATGACAGCACCGATGAGAAGGACCGGTGGAAGGGCCCCGGCTTTGTCCACCTGGACACCAGCGCGGCGGACCTGCCTACCGACCAGCCGGTTGTCAACGAGATCCTCCATTTTGCCGACTGCATCCGGGAGGGGAAAGAGCCCATCAGCAGCGGAAAGGACAATCTCGGCACGATGAAGTTGGTCCTGGGCATTTATGAAGCGGCCAATACGGGAAAACCGCTGGACCTGGCGGACTTCTAATCCGCAGATTACGCAGATTACACAGATTACGCAGATCCTGCGTCTCCAAGGCTATGCAGGACAGCTTCACACAGCTTCCATCACCAGTCAGGGACGTCTTTTGATGAATTGACGCCGGACACCGCCCGAACGAGGACCATGACAATCATAACCGGGCACGATATGTCCGCCGGCCATGATCCGGCAAAGCCTGCCCAGGTATCCACCACAGGCATTTACACCGACGACTGGGTGAAGACCTCGGGCGGGTGGCTCATGAAGAAACGGGTTCTGGTTATATAGGCAGGATCTGTTTCAAAGAATAATCTCGCTACAAAGGCACCAAGACACAATATTGAGTGAGAATGAAGAGTCATTCTATGTGCCTTTGGGCCTCCGTGGCGTTCTTCCCGGTCTATCCGGATTGGAAACAGGAACACTCAGTCGCACCAAAGCGGGTCCCTTGGCGTAAGGAGAACTATGCCATCGTAAGATCGGAACCGATAGAGATGGAAAAGAAGGGGGAATAACCATGAAAGCCGTTCAATCACTGGGGAACAAGAAGTCCGAAATTGTCGATGTGCCGGAGCCGGAGCCCATGGACCATCTGGTGGTGGTGAAGGTCATGTCTTCGGTCATCTGCGGCACGGAACACCACGGGTATTATGCACCGGGCCCCAGTCCCACGCACGGGGGGAGCGGCCACGAGGCGGCCGGTATCGTCGCAAAGGTAGATGAGGCCAAGGGGGTGAAGGAAGGGGATCCTGTCGGCATTACACCGGTGATGGCCGAGATCTGCCATCGTTGTCCCGCCTGCGCGGCGGGCGAGTGGCTGCATTGCCGGAACCCGGGCCCGAGAAAGGGCCTCAGCGGCACTCATTCGCAGTATGTATTGGTTCCCGACTACCTTTGCCTGCCGATTCCGGGTGACATGTCTTTCGATGCCGGGGCCATGATCGGAGACTGCATCGGTACGCCCTATCGCGCCATCCGCCGGCTGGGCGTAAAGGCCGGAGATACCGTGTTGATTACCGGCGCCGGGCCCATCGGTGCGACGGCCGCCATTATCGCAAAGCACCTCAATGCCCGGGTGATTGTGGTCGATGTGAACGATTACCGTTTGGGGGTAGCGAAGCAGAACGGGGCGGATTATATTTTCAACCCCGCAAATGACGATGTCCTGGAAAGGGTTCGGGAGATCACCGGCGGCCTCGGCGTCGATGCTGCCGTTGAATGCTCGGGAAATAAGGACGCCCAACGTCAGTGTCTGGATGCGGCCAGGGCCTGCGGCGGTGTGGCGTTTCTTGGCATCAAGAACGAGACCGTATCGGTGGATATGAGCCAGCATTTCGTGCTGAAGGAACTTACCCTGATCGGCAGTTGGGCGTCCAGCATCCCGGACCAGCATGAGATCATTGATCAGATCCAGCAGGGGATGCCCGTCGAACGGATCATCACCCATCGCTTCGGCATGAACGATGCCCCCAAGGCCCTGGATACCTTCTTCAATGGTGAAGGGGTCAAGATTGCCATTCGTCCCTGGGACGATCTAGATTGAGGATAGTTCAAATCGATAGATCCTCACGGTCCGTCCTGTTCCGGTATTGAGATCACACCTCTTTGAGTTTCCAGCGCCCCTTCCTGAAATATACGGTATAGATGATCGCCCGCATCACGATAGCGGTGACGATCGCCCACCGCACACCATAGACCCCCAGTGTCGTGACTTTTGGTAGAACAAACGCCATGGGCACCTGCACCAGCCACATGGTGATCAGGGTGGTAAGCATCGGTGTCATGGTATCCCCGACGCCGGTAAGCGCGTTCATCAATACGACCACCACGCCAAAGACCAGGTAGCTGATGATGTTGATTCTCAGGAAGGCAGCGGTGGTTGCTACGATTTCCGGCTCACTGTTGAAGACGCGAACGGTATATTCGGCCCAGAACCAGATGGCCACTGAGGCAAGGACGGTCATGCACGTAAAGAGACCTGCGGCGGTCCATGCGGTCTTTTCTGCTCTATCGGGATGGCCTGCCCCGAGGTTTTGTCCCGCAAGAACACCGGCTGCCTGGCCCAGGCCAAAGGCGGGCATGTTCACAAACATGTCAATCCTCTCTACCAGCGAATGGGCAGCGACTGCAGCCGTGCCGAAGGGAACGACGAGAACCATCAACACAAGGTTCGCCAGGCTTCTTTCCATGCCGGTTATGGAAGAGGGAACGCCGATCTTTACGATTCGCCATATCATGGCGCCATCGAAGCGAAAGTTTCTCATTGTCAGTCGCAGACGGGTATGTCCGGAAAAGAGGATCCACAGCATGATGATCCCGCCGATACCATGGGAGATGACATTGGTCGCTGCTGCGCCACTGACGCCCATATAGGGAAATATCCACCAGCCGAAAATGAGGAATGGGCAGAGAATCACATGGAAGATCCGCACGCCGATACCCACTTTCATCGGTGTTATCGCATCCCCGGAGGCCTGCATGATACCCTGAGCCATCATTCCGAAGGACATCGTCACTGAGCCGGCAAACATGATCCGCATATACGCCGAACCTTCTCTGACAACATCCGGTTCCACGCCCAGCAGGGCCAGGATGGGTTCGGCCAGAAAGATGCCAATCGCTGCCATGAGGATGGAAAAGACCGTACTGATGACAAAGGCCTGCTGTGCTACATGATTCGCCTGCTGTTCATCGCCGGCACCAATAGCACGGGCAAGCAGCGCCCGGGTGCCTGTGCTGAGACCCATTCTCGCTGAGCCGAGCACCATAGCCGCCATACCGGCAACGCCAACGCCTGCGATGGAAGCGGATCCCAGGCTGCCGACCCATATCATATCAATGGTGGGACCCAGCATCATGATCGTGCTGCTTACCACCGAAGGCCAGGTTAGCGTCCAGAGGTTGCCGATGATGCTTCCTTTTGTCAGGTCCCTGTCAAATGCTGCGTTTCTTTTACGTCTTGTGTCAGCCTCACCAAGTTGTGTTTCTATTGCCATCCGGGGTGTGAATTCCTTCCGTTGCTATTCTATACGAGTGGCGCCTCTGGCCTGAACGGAAACAGGCAAAACCGGGCAAAAGGCATAGGCCAAAGATCAATACAATTCTAAGCGCTAGCAACCCATATCCAAATCGAAATCGCGATCGCAATCGAAAGCTCTTGGGCGCAGATGGAAAATCGATCCCGATTTCGACGGCGATTTCGATTCTGAAAAAGCAAGCACCTCACCTCTGGGACTCCAGTCTTCGCACAAGGCTACGCCGGGAAAGAAGGCGCAAAGAAAAGATTATGTAATATTCGTTGGTTACCTTTGCACCCTCTGTGAGCTTCCTGTCGGGTCGTAGCTTTAGCGAAGCCTGATGCGAGAGATTTCATGTGGCCGTTTGGTCTCTCATAAGGTGTGACGCTTCCGGTCATACATCTTCCCAGAATTCCTCGTGTTCAATTCCCGGAGTCTGTTGTATTTCCCGGCGGCTTCTTGCCAGAATCGATTTGAATTTCTGGGAATAACCGATGATGAGCCGCTCAATCTCATCCTCATCCGTTACACTCAATAGGACCGCAGCTGGTTTCCCGTTTTTTGTCACAATGATGGGTCCTTTTTCGGCTTCTTTCAAGTAGGCACTGAAATGAGTCTTTATTTCTGATACTGGCGCGATTTTCATAGTGATATTTCCTCCTTGCCAATGAGCAGTTTATTCCCCCTTTTTACACCAATAGCGAGAATGAATACTTTGGCGTTGTCAGGGTGAATATCATAGAACACTCTAAACCGATTGTCCGGACCGAAACGAATCTCCCATTCCACCGATGGATCGTCGGGTACTTTCTTCAGAGGCTTTTGGTTTCGCGTTTCCTTATTCGGATCATACATTAATTGGTTTTCAATGGCACGGCGGATCAGTGAATGAAGCTTTCGACCAATTGCTCTAAGATGTGTTTTCACCTGTGGTGGGTAAACGATGGCATATTTCTTTCCGGGGTCCATTATGGTCTTAATTATAGTCAGAATATGTGTTCTGTCAACTATTATGTATGCTGGAGTGAGCAGGAGGCTTGATGCAACTGACTTGAGGATGAATTCCCCACGACTGAAAAACGAATATCGAATATTGAACAAGGAACCGCAGAATTGTGAAGTGCGCGGATTTCGACATTCCTTGCTGAATACCGCATATTCTGCGGTTTAGATACACACTTCGCTTAGGTCAACGATATCGGGATTCGAGTATGATACGTTTGAAAGGATAGAGCGTTGCCCGAAAAAACGAGAATCCGAGCGGACTACTGGATCGCAGCCATCCTGCTTATGGCTATGGCCACCATTGCTTTTGTCAATGTGCTGAGTCGGTACTTCTTCCACTTCTCCATCGGTGCCACCGAAGAACTCACGATTAATCTGTTTGTGTGGATGACGGTGGTGGGAACCGGTATCGCTTTTGAGCGGGGCGCTCAATTGGGGATGGTAAGCTTCTTCAACATGTTTCCGATGAAGATGCAGAAGGCTGTTGTCATCTTCAGTGCGGTCTTAAGTACCGGGCTTTTCGCCCTTGTCTGCGTATATATGATTCAGGCGATGGTTGATGAACTGACAGTTTTTCATGCATCCAGTGCGGCCCTCGGTATCCCCGTCTGGATCTACTACACCGGCGTGCCCGTATGCTCTGTATTTGTCTTCAGAGGCATCTACCGCGGCGCGTCGTCGCGACTGGTCGAACTCAATGGATCGGCGGTCTGATGGAAGCTCTTCTCATCGGAATCGCATTTCTTGTCCTGATGTTTCTTGGCGTTCCCATAGGCACCTCCCTTGGGGTTGCCGGTGTGGTGACCATCTATCAGTTCGACCTGGGGATCGAGATGCTCGGGGTGAATTTCGCGTCCGGTATTGCTTCTTTTCCCCTCCTGGCCATTCCCTTTTTTGTGCTTGCCGGTGTCATCCTGGACCGGGCAGGCCTTGCTGCTACCATCGCCCGATTTTCGCCCTCCTGATCCTCTTAGCCCCATGGATGGGTATGGGCCATCGCCAACTCAGCGCGAAGCCGACTAACTTCATATGCAACCGTACCGGCATGGGAGATTCGGCAATATCTTACCGATTAAGGGCCAATTACTGCAATAATCAGCAATATATTGCCAGTTATGATACTGTATTTGACACGTCCTGTTAGAGGCACGCGCAGAGCAAATGGTCCTTCGTGTCACTGAAGCCGTGCGGCTGACTATCCGCCACTATTGGCTTTAGACAGAATGTTCCTATCTTGTGGCTAACCCTTTCGATGAGGTAATCAATGAAAACAGCAACGCTGACCCAAAAGGCCCTTGGCGCCGTCCTGATCGTTCTTCTTACTGCCGTTTGTGCTCTGGCCCAGGAAGGCAGCCCGCCTCCCCAGACGAATCCGAAACTATACGATATTGTGGCCGCGGCATCCGCAGAGCGGATTGAAGCTGATATTCGCAAACTGGCAGGCTTCGGAACGCGAAACACCTTCTCTGATACGCGGTCGGACACTCGGGGCATTGGTGCTGCGCGCCGTTGGATCAAGGCGGAATTCGAGCAGATTTCAAAGGACTGCGGGGACTGCCTCGAGGTCTCTTTCCAGCGGAACCTGGTGAAGGCGAAAGGCAACCGGCGTATCCCGCAGGATACCTGGGTAGTCAATGTGGTGGCCATTCAGCGGGGCAGTCGTTATCCGAATCGGCATCTCATCATGTCCGGCGATATCGACTCGCGTGCTTCAGATGGAGCCGATGCGGTGACCGATGCACCAGGTGCCAACGATAATGCTTCGGGAATGGCAGGCACCTTGGAAGCGGCCCGGATATTGACCCAATACAAATTTCCCACAACCATTGTCTATGCGGGGTTGTCCGGAGAAGAGCAGGGCTTATTCGGTGGTAAGCATATGGCTGGGGTTGCCAGGAAAGAGGGATGGGAGATCGTCGGTGTTCTGAATAACGATATGATCGGAAACATTGAAGGCATTGATGGGGTCGTTGAGAACAATACCTTTCGGGTGTTTTCGGAACCCACACCGGTGACAGAGCCCGACGAGACCCGGAAGAGACGGCGGTTTTATGGCGGAGAAGTCGATGGGCCTTCCCGGCAGCTTGCCAGGTATGTTCACCGGATGACCGATATGTATATCACCAATCTTGATGCCATCATGATCTATCGTCTGGACCGGTTCGGACGCGGCGGCCATCACAAACCCTTCAACGATGAAGGATTTCCCGCCATAAGGATTATGGAAACCCACGAGAACTATACGAGGCAGCATCAGAATATCAGAACAGAAAATGGTATCGATTATGGTGATGTCATTGAGGGTGTGAATTTTGACTATGCTGCCAGGCTGACCGCAGTTAATGCCATCACGCTAGCAGCACTGGCATGGGCGCCACCTGAACCCAAGGCGGTCAGGATCGGCGGTGCCGTTCAGCCCTCCACGAGATTGGCGTGGGATGGTGTCGCGGATCCGGATTTGGCAGGATTCAAGATCTGCTGGCGAGACACAACAGCCCCCCAATGGCAGTATTCCAGATTCGTCGGGAAGGTCACGTCGTTTACTCTGGAAAACATTGTCGTCGACAACTATCTGTTCGGGGTTGCGGCTGTTGGCAAGGACGGCAATGAAAGCGTTGTCGTCTTCCCATCCGATCTTGTGAAGGATCAGCGCTAATCACAGTAACCCAGAAGAGCTGCATAGAATAGAGTCACGCCCTGGCGTGATTAGACTTTCATCTCTTATATTGTGCAGTGCTCTGATCTCCGCTTTCTGACATCCGATTCTCGTCCTCTGTCCTCCGCTCTCCTCGCATCCGTAATGAACTGGATTTCCGCTTGACATATACGGTTCACAGTCCTATCGTGCCGCTGATAATCACGTCGTCTTCTAAAGAGCATCCTGCCGCTTGCGTGACGTGATTGGCATTCACAATGATTCTCCTTGTTACATAAGTTGCTATGCGCCCACGCTCATATTTGTCCTGCCAATATGAGATGAGAAATGGATATCATTAATTATAACAGCTCGTTATAGAAATACATTAGGGCCATATGTCGCATTATTGAGCAATTTCGCTCAATAACAATTGCCCGGCTTGAAGAATTCTCCGAAGCAGGTTATAGAAAGTTTACGTCAGATGCCCATAAACTAGCTATAAGTCCAAGTGCATGAAGGCCGTTGCCAATCCATTCGTTCCTTGCGCCTGTGCGCCTCCACCAGAGTTGACTGGGAGGACCTCAATTTCGAATGACGACACCTCCGCCATTGAAGTTTACGTCCATCTATAATAAACTTTTACAACTCACTCCAATGCAGGTTATAGAAAGTTTAAGTTCCCTATCCATAAACTAACTATAGGTCCAATCGCATGAAGGCCATTGCCAATCCATTCGCTCCTGGAGCTGGGGCACCTCCGCCGGAGTTGGCTGGGCGAGACTCTATTCTGAATGACGCCACTCTCGCAATTCAGCGGAACAAGAGCGGCAAGTCAGCACGGAGCTTCATCTATGTCGGCTTGCGCGGCGTATGAAAGACCGTCCTTCTGAATGAGGTCCAGGCGATCGCTGAACGAGAGGATGCCCTTACGGACTTCATCGAAGTCATCAAGAACGAACCTCTTTCCGTGGTCATCATCGCCACCATGCGCTCCGCTCTACTCAAGCTCGACCGGCTCAAGGGTGTCAGCGAGAAAGTGAAACAGGGACTGCGGGTCCTGAAAAGCTTCGTCGGCGCTGTCAAAGTGAAATATCAGGAAATCGAATTCTCTCTCGACGTCGATTCAGAAGCCGGAGTCGCCGACAGTGGAACGCTCACTCGCGACCTTGCCGAGCTTTTCGTTGCAGCCGGCGAGGCAGCCGAATCCAGGAGGTCTTCGATCGTTATTCTGATCGACGAAATCCAGAACCTGCCCAAGGAAGAATTCGAGGCGTTGATTATGGCGGTCCATCGCGTCGATCAGAAGAAGCTGCCTGTCCTGATTGTCGGTGCCGGTCTGCCACTGCTCGTCAAACTCACCGGCGATGCCAAATCCTATGCGGAAAGGCTCTTTGAGTATCCCCGCATCGGTGCCTTGATTCCTGAGGATATCAGGCGCGCCCTCGCGGAACCTCTCGAGGAAAGCGGCGTGAAAATCAACGATGATGCTGTCGATATCATCATGGAGGAAACGCAAGGCTATCCGTACTTCGTTCAGGAATGGGGATACCAGGCCTGGAATGCAGCCAGAAAATCACCGATCACCCGCATCGATGTAGAAAAATGCTCGAAGGTCGCGATTCAGAGACTGGATCAGAATTTCTTCCATTCCCGATATGAGCGCCTTTCGGAACCGCAGAAAAACTATCTGCGCGCCATGGCGGAACTTGGCCCCGGCCCCCACAAATCCGGCAATGTTGCCGAATTGCTAGGGAAAGAGACATCGCAACTAGGCCCAACTCGGGAGGGCCTCATCCAGAACGGAATGATCTACAGCCCGAAATATGGCTACGCTGCGTTCACTGTCCCTTTGTTTGATGAGTTTATGAAGCGCACCGAACCGCGGTTCAGGCCCTGATTCATGGAGACACTGAAAACGGGGCATATTCTGCAAGGTCTACGCACTGGTGTGCAACGCACTGAACAGCGCCGAACAAGTCAGTGGCCCTGGGGTCTGACCGCGATAACGTATTGGTAATACAGCTAAAGAGCCTATCGAAACACCTTTCACGACGCCTATCGGCCTCTTTTCGGGGGAAGGGGGCACTGTAAGATGCCCGAGAGCTCGGCGCTCTGGGGAGGGGCGTCGAAGAATGCCGGGCGCGGCAGGCAGCTTACAGTGCTTGTTTTGGCCCCGAAAGCGGGCCGCTAAGCGTGTGGAGCACCTACTTTGGGAGCATATATGAAGTGATTTAAGTAAGATAACATGGTCAGACCCCAAAGTTCGGGAGTGGATAGTATTCAACGGAGCCGTGAGTTCTACGAAGGTGTATTGGGTTTCCCCGTCAAAGTGGCATCCGAAGGCTTTGTTGCTTACGTACCCGACGCGATCGCCGCCTTCGGCTGCCTGCCGCTCGCCGAGCGCGGCCTGAGCATCGGCCAGCGCGGCAAGGCGCCCGTGCTGATCGCGGTCTTCGCCGC
>JAZFSW010000267.1:0-3071 GCA_036446375.1 Desulfobacterales bacterium
CCTTGACCCCTTGACCCCTCGACTCCTTGACCCCTTGAACCCTCATACTATCATTGCTTTTCCCCTGTTTCCCTGATAATTCACTTTCACGAGTCTAGCGGTAGCATATCGTTGTTCCAAAAGTAGTGTCAGGGGAGGGTGCGATGAGAATCAGATGCATAATAGCAGGTCTCTTTGTCATGGTCGTCTTCCTGTCACCCCATCCTGTCGATGCTTTTGATCGCTATAATCGCGTCACCAAATATGATGCGTACTTTTCCAAATATTCAAAGCGATATTTTGGCCCCAATTTCGACTGGCATCACTTTAAGGCACAGGCCATCGCCGAATCCCGATTAAAAGCAACGGCTACATCGAGAGTGGGTGCTGTGGGGGTAATGCAGATTATGCCCAAGACCTTTGAAGAGATTGTTCAGAAACACCCGATAATCAAAGGTACACGGGAGCAGCCCCGCTGGAATATCGCTGCCGGCATATACTATGACAGAAAACTGTGGAAGCTCTGGAAGGCCGAGCGACCCTTTCAGGATCGTCTTGACTTTATGATGGGATCTTATAACGCGGGGAGCAGGAACATACTCAGAGCTCAGGAAATCGCGAAGGAGGGAGGGCTGAATCCAAACCTGTGGAAATCCATTGAACCGTCTCTGCCGAGAATTACCGGTAAGCGGAGCAAAGAGACGATTGATTATATAAAGAGAATCAACATTATAAAGGAGGTGCTGCGATAATGGAACTATGGATCACACTGCTGAACTTTGGCTACGCAACGATCGGCGCGATACTGACACTGGTATTCATGGCAGCAGGATATATGGTGTTTGACAGAATGACCCCGTTTGATACATCCACCGAATTGGCAGAGAAGAACATCGCTGTCGGCATCGTGGTCGGATCCATATTTATCGGTCTCGGTATCGCGATCGGGCTGGTCATAGGGATGGGTCTAAACTAGTATGGCGGTTCCGAAATAACATCACATGGGGTACAATCCCTCTTTCTTCGGAGACCGCCGGAGTCTCAAGGTGTCAGGTGGAGCGTTTTCGCTGCCTGACACCTGACACCCGACACCTGTATCACTTCAAGCCGAAAAGCCGACCAGACGCAAAGGTAATCATCTAATATTGAATGATCCTTCTTGGCGCCTTCGCGCCTTTGCGAGAATGACATGAAGCAGGGCCTAATCACATGGGAAAACTATTCGGTACAGACGGTATAAGAGGGGCTGCCGACACCTATCCATTGACACCGGACATGGTTGAAATCATCGGGCGCACCATCGCCGATCACCTTCTTCAGCATCAGAAGCCAGCCGCCGTCGTTGTGGGCCGGGATACCCGAATATCGGGACCCAACATTGAAAAGGCCCTGGTTGAAGGCATCCGGTCAATGGGTATCGATGTCCTGCTCGCAGGCATTCTGCCCACACCCGGCGTCGCATTCCTTACCCGTGCCCTGAAAGCCGGTGCAGGGATTGTGATATCTGCCTCCCACAACCCCTACTATGATAATGGCATCAAACTGTTTAATGGGGATGGGTTTAAATTCCCTGATGAAACGGAAAGCGCCATTGAAGCCCAGATCTTGTCGGACCCGGTGCCGGTGTTATCCAGCGACCGAATCGCTCAAGTCCATCCCATCGAAGATGCTTCTGCCCAGTACACCGATTTCTTGAAGCGTGTCCTGGACAATACGGAAGTATTCAAGGGACTTAGAATCGTTATTGATTGTTCAAACGGCGCGACCCATCGGATTGCACCGGTGCTGTTTTCCGATCTCGGTGCGGATGTGGAGACGATCTTCGACTCGCCGGATGGAAAAAACATTAACGAAAACTGCGGCTCCCAGCACACAGACACGTTATCCCGAAAGGTCTTGGAGAACCGTGCCGATGTGGGCCTTGCCTTTGATGGCGACGGCGACAGGCTGATTGCCGTCGATGAGACCGGCGGGGAAATCACCGGTGACCGCATGCTGGCCATATCTGCCCGCATCCTGAAAGACAGCGGCGCGTTGAAAAACAACCGGGTGGTCAGCACGGTCATGAGTAATATGGGCCTGGGTGAAGCGCTCAGGAAGATGGGCATCGAACACATCATGACACAGGTCGGCGATCGGTATGTGATGGAAGAAATGAAACGATCCGGGGCGATTCTGGGGGGTGAAGATTCCGGGCATATGATCTTCCTCAATCACCATACCACAGGAGATGGGATCGTAACAGCCCTGAATCTTCTGAAGGCCATGTGTGTCACCGCCACGCCGCTTTCGCACCTGGCAGAAGCAATGACCGTCTACCCCCAGGTGCTGCACAATGTCGATGTGTCATCAAAACCGGATCTGGATTCGGTTCCTGAAATCATGGATGCGATTCGAAGGGCTGAAGACCGCCTGAAGGAAAGGGGGAGGGTGCTGGTTCGGTATTCCGGTACCCAACCCCAGTGCCGGGTTATGGTGGAGGGAGCATCTCAGGAAGAGATTACCGGAATATGTCACGGCATCGCCGACATCATCAGCAATACGATTGGTAACTAACTCAACTTTCGGGATTCATATCGCCGCGAAATGCATAATTTGCTGACGCTGTGCAAACTCGCCATTAAGGATACCTAACATCAGCGCAGGCCAAGGTTTGAAATATCGCTTTGGGATACCCGGGCGTCGGTGCATGTTGAGAAATGCTTTCGGGGCACTGATGCAAGGTGTCCTAAATGGCTCAGACAGTGCACATCGCCATCAAATCACCCATTTCACTACTGCTATGGCGAAACCCGAAAGTTGAGTAACTAACTGATACTTCCGCTGTTATTCGGTCTTCTGCAGAGATCCATACTGACTCCTGACACCTGAAACCAATATAGAGGATAACCACTTACTATTATAGGATATTTCTTCTCTCTGCGAACTCTGCGCTTCTGCGGTAAAACGTCAAAACTCAATCTCTATCTCCGAACACACGTAGAAGCATAAGAAACAGATTGATAAAATCCAGATAGAGCGTCAGGGCGCCCATGATGGCGCCTTTTCTCATCGTACCGGTGTCTATACCGTCCGGTTGGCTCATCGCCATG
>JAZFSW010000268.1:0-2893 GCA_036446375.1 Desulfobacterales bacterium
ATCCCTGGAGCCCTGCCGGGCGATGATGTGGTATGCCGCCCACGCATTTGACGACATCCCCGATGAGGCGCCGCTGACCGCCTGTCTGACCAAGGCCCATATTTCCGAGGTGGCAACCTTTGTTGCCAGAACGTCCACAGAAGTTCACGGCGGGATGGGATTTACCGATGAGCACGGATTGCACTACTGGTTCAAACGCATCGGTGCCAACCGGCAGCTGCTCGGGGGACCGGAGAAGGTAAGAGAAGAAGCGGCACGATTGCAGGGGCTGGTATAGAACAGCAAAGGACTGAGAACTCAGGACTGAGGGAACAGGCAAAGATCTGGTCACTGAGTGCTGAGGACTGGGGGCTGAAGGAGAGTAGGCAGAGGACTGGGAACTAAGAAGAAAGGAGACACTCCAATGGTATGGGAACCGGAAGTCGAGGAATTGAAGCACAGGCATTCATTGGCGGAAAAGATGGGCGGGGAAGAGGGCATTGCCAAACAGCATTCCCGTGGGAAGCTCACTGTCCGGGAGCGGATTGCCGGTCTGGTTGATCCGGATTCCTTCCGGGAGATCGGTAAACTCGCCGGTACCGCAAGATATGAAGGAGACACGCTTGTCGGCTTAACCCCGGGCAACAGCGTGATGGGATTATGCGAAGTAAACGGTCAGAAAGTAGCCCTCAGTGGCGGCGACTTCACCATCCGGGGGGGATCGGCCGATGGGTCGGTAAACAAAGGAAACGTTGTGCAGATGGCATTGGACTGGCGTCTGCCCTATGTCCGGCTTCTTGATGCGACCGGTGGAAGTGTTAAGTCTTTCGCAAAGATGGGTCGCACGTACATTCCTGACGCCAATCCCTATTGTGCACTGGAAGCCCGTCTTCTCAATGTGGCACCGGTGGTGTCTGCTGTCATGGGATCCGTGGCAGGTCTCCCTGCAGTGGAAGCCTGCATGGCCCATTTCAGCCTGATGGTCAAAGGCACCAGTCAGGTGTTTCCCGGGGGCCCACCGGTCGTCAAAGCCGCATTGGGAGATGACGTTACAAAAGAAGAACTGGGGGGAGAAGAGATTCAGGCCTATCAGGGCGGGGTCATCGACAACGTCGCGGAAGATGAGCAGGACGCCTTCCGCATGATACGCCGGTTTCTAAGCTACATGCCGGGCAATGTCTGGAAGATGCCCCCCCGGCTGGAGCCCACCGATGATCCCGGTCGAAGGGACGAGGAACTGCTTTCCATTATCCCCCGGAAGAAAAACAAGCCCTACGATCCACACAAGCTCCTGAACCATGTTCTTGATCGGGACTCCCTGTTCGAGATATCACCCCACTACGGCAGATCAAGAATCATTGCCCTTGCCCGGATGAACGGCTATCCGGTGGGCGTGATGATCAACAACCCCAGACACCTCGGCGGATCGACGGATGTAGCTGCCGGCACGAAGGTGATCCGGTTCATGCAGATATGCAATACTTTTCATCTACCCATGATTTATTTCGCTGACGAGCCGGGCTTCATGGTGGGCATGGAAGCACAAAGACAAGGCATCCTTCGGGCCGGTGCCAAGATCGTCTGTGCCACATGTGAAACAAGGATGCCCTGGATAACCGTTATCACCCGTCAGCTTTTTGGGGTTGCCGGTCAACTTCACAACCGACCGGGGGGGATGTATAAGCGGCTTGCATGGCCATCGGGCAACTGGGGATCGATGCATATTGAAGGAGGCACATCGGCAGCCTATCGCCGGGTAATAGAATCCGCGCCCGACCCGGAAGCAAAGCGCCTGGAGATTGAAGCCAGCCTCAAGGCCCTTGCATCGCCCTTTAAGACAGCCGAGGCCACCGGGCTTGACATTATCGATCCCCGGGATACGCGTCCGCTGATCTGTGACTTCATCGAGATGGCTCAAGATATTCTGCAGACCCAGCTTGGCCCCACACATGGGCCCGGTTTTCAACCTTGAACTGAACAGCGAGTGCATTCCCCTCTGCTCGCGGCGGGGCGTTTCAAAGGAGATGAAAATGGCGATTCAACTGTCACCCCTAGTCAATATGGGCGTTATCGTAAGGGATGCTGAAGAAGCGTACCGGATGCTTCACAGCATATTCGATGCCCGGAAGATCCAGGGACCCTATGCTGATTTCTTGAGCGGAGAGCAGGCCAGGATTCTTCATGTAGGTATCGGTGATGTTGTCCTGCGCTTTATCGAACCGACATCTGAAGAGAGTCCCTGGTCTTCCCACATGAAACAAAAGGGTCCCGGTATCCACCATCTGACATATACCGTAGATAACATCGATAAGGCCATCGAAACGGTAACAGGCCAGGGGGGAATCGATACGCTGTTTACCTACGATATCGACTGGGAAACACTTATCGGATCGGATTACACCAATCCCGGGGCCAAAACGATACATGTGATGGATACGATGGGTTCGATCGGCTTCCATCTGGCCCTGGCCGAATCACCTGGCGAAAACACGCTGGTTTCACCCCGGACTCGGTATCCGACGGGAGAAGATACGTTGGTCGGAGATGCCTCTACGATGCTGCACATCGAATTGGTTACGGGGGATTCGAAGAAGACCTTTTCCTTCCTCCATGACGTTTTTGGCACGGAGAAGGTGGAAATCGATTTTGCGAAGCTTCTGGACAGCGATTTCATGGGAATCGTTCATGTAAACCTAAGCAATGTCGTACTGCAATACTGTCAGCCCAAAGCTGAGCAGGGAACATGGTACGAACTGCTGAAGAAGAACGGTGCCTATATACACAACCTTAATTTCTGCGTTGACGATATTGCGGAAACCGTGAAGAAATTTCAGAAAGAGAGCGTCCCTGAAATATTCGAATCACGATTGTCCCCGGAAGGTCCCCCTTTTTACATGATGGATACCATGGACAC
>JAZFSW010000269.1:0-5004 GCA_036446375.1 Desulfobacterales bacterium
GAATTGACGACGATTGTGCCTGATCCTGAAAAGCCTGAGTTCTCCGGCCTGGCACCCTTTCGACATCAACGCAAGCGGGTACGGGAGATATGGCTTTCAGACAAAGATGCGATTGCCGAATTGCTGAAAGATCCGGCCCTGAACGGGAGAACCTACGGCAGTCTGGCAGCTCAGGAGACATCCGGGACCGGGACCGGGAAGGGCCTGACCAAACGGGATGCCAAGGTGCAGGCCTTTGCAGGTGAGATGAATCGTTATATCGATCCGAGGAATACCGGTTTTCCCATCCCTAAAGACATCGAAAAATTTACCACATCGGGACTGGCAAAGGCGACACGGAAGAACCAGGTGCCCCCTGCCCATCGATTCTTTGAAGCCTGTGAGGATCTATGGATTATGGGCAGCGCGCTTCGCGATGAAATGGAAGCCTACCTTCTCTATCTTAAGAGGGAGCTTTTTGTTTTTGGTGAACAGGCGCTTTCCATCCGGAAAAAAGACGAAAACATCCAGTTTTTCGATGACCTGCTTATCCATGTTCATCAGGCCCTTGGGGCGAGAAGAGGAGACCGGTTTGCCGAAAAGATCCGGCAGCAATACCGGGCGGCGCTTATCGATGAGTTCCAGGATACGGATCCGGTCCAGTATGACATATTTACCCGGATCTTTTCGGCCGACGAATCGCTCCTCTTTCTCATCGGCGATCCGAAACAGGCGATCTACAGTTTCCGCGGTGCCGATGTGTTTTCCTATATGGATGCCGCCAGACAGGTTTCGGCCCGGCACACCCTCACTGAAAACTGGCGTTCCTCACCGGAGCTGTTGTCTGCGGTCAATACGCTCTTTTCGAATGTGACCGATCCCTTTATATATGATGAAATCCCTTTCTCGGCTAGCCGGCCGGGCAGGGGAGAACCCGCCACCTCTCCTGATGGGAACAGCTCCTCTTCCCCCCTGACCGTATGGTTTCTTGATTCTGACACCGACAAGCCGGTGACAAAGGCCATTGCCGTGCCGCAGATTGCCGAGGCGGTCGCCGATGAGATCCTGGCCCTTCTGTCATCCGGGGATGCCCCGGGTGCGGGTGCTGGGCCTGATGTCTTGGATGCCGGCCAGATTGCTGTTCTGGTTCGAACCCATCGGCAGGCACGGATCGTTCATACCTGTTTATCCGACCGGAACATCCCTTCTGTTTTATGCAATTCCGGACATATCTTTGACACACACGAAGCCATGGAGATTCATCGTATCCTCACCAGTATTGCCGAACCGGCCAACGAGACGCTCCATCGTTTGGCCATGACAACGGATCTGATCGGGATGACCGCAAGGGAAATGGATGTTACGGGGGAAGAACCGCCGTGGTGGATGGGCCGGATGCTTCGTTTCAGCACCTATCAGCAGATCTGGAACGAGAAGGGCTTTATCCGGATGTTCCGGACGTTTCTTGCCCGGGAGGGCGTCCGATCGCGCCTGCTCGGGTTCAGGGACGGCCAGCGACGGGTTACTAATGTCCTGCATCTTGCCGAATTGCTGCATCAGGCGTCGGTTGAGCAGAAGATCGGCGCACCAGGCTTACTTAAATGGTTGTCTGAACACCGCAATGGTGCTCCCGGAGATCCGGAAGAACACCAGTTGCGTCTTGAAAATGATGAACATGCTGTCAAGATTGTCACGATTCACAAGAGCAAAGGGCTCGAATACGATGTGGTCTTCTGTCCTTTTGGATGGGAAGGCATCCGGAAGGGCGACCAGGAGGCGCTCTTTCATGATCCTGACAATGACAATCGACTGACCTTTGATATGGCACCGGATAAGGATTCCCTCCAGCTTGCTCTTTCCCGGAAAGAGGCTCTCGCCGAAAATCTGAGGCTTCTTTACGTGGCTTTGACCCGGGCAAAGAAACGATGTTACCTGGTATGGGGGCATCTCAACGGGACCGGGACCTCGGGCATTTCCTATCTGCTATCCGATGGCCTTCCGGGCAGCCCGGACGATGTCGTTGGTGCCTTGGGACAACAGATGTCCCCAAAGACCGGTGATGAGTTATATGGGGCGGTCCAGGACCTGGTGGCCAGGAGCAAAGGCAGGATAGCCGTTTCTCCCCTACCCAGGGGAAACGGTGATCCCGATGCAACATATGACCCACAGCAGGGAGAGCCGGATGCGCTGTTCAGCAGGGCTTTCTCCGGGCATATTCCCCTGTCATGGAAAATCTCCAGTTACTCATCCCTGATTACGTCCCATCATGCCGGCGATGAATGGCCGGATTATGACGAGCAGTCCCTGCATCACGAGCCGTCCTCCCTTGCTACTGACGTGGCGCCCGATAGATTCGGTGATGCGGATCCCGACGGGGATAAAGGGGATATCTTTGCTTTCCCGAAGGGGGCAAGAGCCGGAACATTCTTCCATGAATTGTTTGAGCACCTTGATTTTACCGCTGTCGGTCCTCCCATCGGCGATAAGGTTCGCACCGGGTTGCTTGCCTATGGGTTTGAGGAAGACTGGACCCAACCGGTCGTCCGGCTGGCGGAAAAGGTAGTGTCCACCCCCCTGCTTGACCAGCAACCGGATCTGAAGCTTTCGGCCATCGACAATGGGAAGCGGATCAATGAAATGGAGTTTTGTTTTCCGGTTGATTCTTTCCAGCCGGCGGATTTGCAGGACATCTTCAAACAATACGGACATGACGAGATTGCCAGCGACTTTCCCGAACAATTGGGACGTCTTAACTTCTCAGCATCCGGCGGTTTTCTGAAAGGCTATGTGGATCTGATATTCACCTTTGAAAACCGGTTCTATCTTCTGGACTGGAAATCAAATATGCTGGGAGAAGCGAACCGGGATTATGATATCGATGCACTGAAGATGGCGATGAAAAACGAATTCTACATCCTCCAATACCATCTATACACCCTCGCCCTCCACCGGTATCTGGCGCTGACACAGCCGAATTATCACTATGACAACGATTTTGGCGGCGTGTTCTATGTCTTTATCCGTGGTGTCGATCCCCGGCATGGTTCGGATTCCGGCATCTACTACGATCGTCCAGAAGCGGCTCTTGTGCATGCGCTGGGATCGCGGCTGATCCCCGGATATGAGGCCCAATGAACCGAGATATCCTCGTACCCCTGCAGAATAATGGCACGATATCGGCCATCGATGCGCATTTTGGCCGGTTCATTGCCGAACGTTCCGGCACCGTGGATCCGGACATCCTTCTTGGCATTGCCCTGGCCAGCAGCGTTATCAGTCGGGGCGATATCTGTCTGGATCTGGGGAGCGCTGCAGGAACCGCGTTGATTGCAGGCGGGGAGGAATCCAAGTCTCTTCGATGCCCCGAATTGGGCGTATGGGTAGATAAATTAGCCGCCAACACCCAAGTCGGCGCTCCCGGCGCGTATTGTCCCCTGATACTGGATGACAGGAACCGGCTCTATCTCTATCGATACTGGGAATATGAGCGCGATCTTGCTGAGGCAATTAAGGATCGGGTGCAACGCGACACGGCAGACTTCAGTACCGCGCCGCTTGTCGATGCACTCAACCGATTGTTTCCTGATGGGGGGTCAGAGGATGCCGGCCCGCAGAAACTTGCTGCACTGATTCCGGTTTTGAAAAGGATTTCCGTGATATCCGGTGGTCCGGGGACGGGGAAGACCACCATGGTGGCCAAAATGCTTGCCGTGCTTATCGAGTTGCTGTCTCCCGAACCGGTCTCTATCTATCTCGCCGCACCCACGGGGAAAGCAGCTGCCGGCCTCAGAGAAGCGATAGTAGAGGCCAAAGAGAATCTGAATTGCAGCGATGCGGTGAAAGATCTCATCCCCGAAGAGACCTACACGGTGCATCGGTTGCTGGGACCGGTTTTCGGATCTCCCTATTTTCGATATAACCGGGACAATCCATTACCGGCAGACCTCCTCGTGGTCGACGAGGCATCGATGGTTGATCTTGCCTTAATGTCCAAACTCGTGCAGGCGTTGCCCCGTGATTCCCGGCTGATTCTCATGGGAGACAAAGATCAGCTGGCATCGGTTGCTTCCGGCTCTGTTCTTGGTGATTTGTGCAACCGGGGAAATGCCGCGGGCTATTCGGAAGATCTTGTTCGCAGGATACATGAAACGGTGGGTGAAGGGGTGATTCCTGATATCTCTCCTGCAAAGATCCCCCCCGGAATCGGTGATTGTATTGTACACCTTGAAAGGAGCTATCGATTCGCCGAAGGGGAGGGGATCAGCCGGCTGAGCCGGGCAATCAACCGGGGGGAATCGGATGGCGCAATGGCGCTGCTCTGCGATCCGGTGGATCAGCAGGTCATTCTGAGACCGATCGATTCACCGGCCGGACTCTTCCATGACCTTGCCGAACCCATTATCCGTGGCTATGCCCCCTATCTGAAGACGGACGATCCCCGTGAAGCCCTGATGCTGTTCAATCGATGCCAGTTGATCTGTGCCGTGAGAAAAGGCCCCTTCGGAGTGGAATCCATTAATCACATCGTCGAACAGGTGCTGCATCGCCAGGGGCTGATAGCGGCTGATGAACCGTGGTACCAAGGCCGGCCCCTGTTGATTACCCGCAACCATTACGATCTGAAGCTATTTAACGGGGATATTGGCATCCTTATGACCGATCCTTCCTCCGGATCCGATGAGATGTACGCTTTCTTTCCGGGAACCGACGAGGACCTGCGGCGGATTTCCCCCCACAGACTGCCGGAGCATGAAACCGCCTATGCGATGACCGTTCACAAGAGCCAGGGTGCTGAATTTGAAACGGTTCATCTGATTCTCCCTGTCAACGATACCCCGCTGCTCACCCGGGAATTGATCTACACCGGTATGACCCGGGCAAAGAAACAGGTGACAATCTGGGGTAGCGAGGGGATTGTCAGGAATGCTATTTCAAGGAGGATTGACAGGACATCGGGGTTGAGGGAGGCGCTGTGGGGGAATTAGGGAGAAGAACAGATGAATGCCCAACATCGAACATCCAACA
>JAZFSW010000270.1:0-2228 GCA_036446375.1 Desulfobacterales bacterium
GTGCTGAGGCACCGGCTCGACAGTCATGATGGGTCGGGCAGGACCGATTACGGGTCATCGCAGTGCATGGTTGGGGGTTCCGGATTGTTTGTTAAGATCTGGATTTGGAAATTTTGGACACATAGATAGAAATTGGAGGGAAATAATGTTTACTGCCCCAGGTTTAGCCGCTATAGGTGCGGGTCTTGTTGTTATAGGTGCAGCTCTTGGGATTGGCCGTATTGCCAGTTCAGCCATGGATGGAATCGCTCGTCAACCGGAGGCCGCGAATAAGATACAGACCGCCATGATTATCGGTGCGGCGCTGATTGAAGGTGTGGCCTTTTTTTGCGCAGTAGTAACTTTAATGGCCCTTCAAAAATAAGCAGGAAACAGCTGCCCGGACGGATTGAAACGTAAGGGGATCAGAGCAGATATAAAATGGCTGATAACGTAACGAATAACCAAGATATGGTGGAAGCGGTCTATCAGCCCGAACCGGGACATGCCGACCAGGGAAATCCGTTGTTGGTACTGGATCCCGGGATGGTCATCTGGACCTGGGTGATTTTTTTCGTGTTTCTTTTTGTGCTCCGCAAATACGCCTGGAAGCCCATCCTCGATTCCCTGGATGAGAGGGAGGAATCCATAAAGAAAGCATCGGAGGATGCCCAGGCGGCAAGAGAATCTCTTGAAGCGGCGTCGGAAGAACAGCGGACGCTCATCGGTGAGGGCCGCCAAGCAGCCGCTGCAGCTATCGATACGGCAAGGGGTATCGCCACAGAAGCGGCCGAGGACAACAGAAGAAGAGCCAGGGAAGCATCGGACAAGATGATCGCAGATGCCCAAGTCCAGATCGAGGAAGAGAAACAAGAGGCGGTGAAGACGCTGCAGTCCGAGGTGGTCGACCTGTCGGTTCTTGTCGCCTCCAAATTGCTTGATGCGAATCTGGATGATGATCGCAACCGCGAGCGGGCAAAAGACTATATTGCAACGCTTTCAGGCTGACGAAGCCCACGTACCACACAGCCTGAAAGCCGGTTTATCCGGTGAAGCCGTCGATCGCACCTTTTCAAATGGACGTGCTGCGTGGCGTACTGCATGGTGTATCGCGTGGCGTCCTGCGTCCGATGATGTCTTTTAAGAACTGTCCCGTGTAGGAGCCCGGGGTATCGGCAATGGCCTCCGGCGTACCGAAGCCGACGATATAGCCCCCGTTATCTCCCCCTTCCGGACCCAGATCGATAACATGATCTGCGGTTTTTATCACATCCATATTGTGCTCGATGACAATGACCGTGTTGCCCATGGCGACCAGGCGGTCAAGGACCTGGAGTAATCTGCGTATGTCGTCCATGTGCAGACCGGTGGTGGGTTCATCTAGGATATAGATCGTGTTACCGGTTGCCTTCTTGCTCAGTTCCCTGGATAGTTTGACCCGTTGCGCTTCCCCGCCGGATAGTGTCGTTGCCGGTTGACCCAGCCGAATATATCCCAGGCCGACATCGGCGAGTGTTTCCAGCTTCTGATGGATCTTGGTGATTCTGCCAAAGAATCCCGAGGCCTGGTCGACGGTCATATCAAGAACCGCCGCGATATTCTCTCCTTTATACCGGACCTCAAGGGTTTCTCGATTGTAGCGTTTTCCCTGACATACATCACAGACCACGTACACATCCGGGAGAAAATGCATTTCGATCTTGATGATACCATCGCCGCTGCAGGCTTCGCACCGGCCTCCCTTGACGTTGAAGCTGAATCGGCCCGGTTTATACCCGCGCATTCGCGCTTCAGCGGTCTTTGAGAACAGCTCTCTTACAAATGAAAAGATGCCGGTATAGGTGCCGGGATTTGAGCGCGGTGTCCGCCCTATGGGGGATTGATCGATATGGACCACCTTGTCGATATGTTCGATACCCCGGATACGGGTATGCTTGCCGGCAGAAACTCTTGCGTGGTAAAGATGCTGAGAAAGGACACGGTACAGGGTTTCCAGAACCAGGGTTGATTTCCCGGAACCCGATACGCCGGTAACGCAGATAAAACAGCCCAGGGGAAATGCGACATCAAGGGCCTTTAGGTTGTTGGCTTCTGCTCCTTCGATGATGAGCTGATGCCCGTTTCCCTGTCGACGTGTCGGGGGAATATCAATGGCCTTTTTCCCGGACAGATACTGCCCGGTCAGGGAGTGCGGATCGTTGACCATGGCCTGGGGTGTTCCGGAGAAAACGATGTTACCCCCGTTTGTC
>JAZFSW010000271.1:0-2757 GCA_036446375.1 Desulfobacterales bacterium
CGCTCAGATTGATGTCGATGGTTGTCGGGATGGATGCCCGAAGCATCTTGATCGTCTCTCTTACAAGAGGCCCTATACTCACCAACTGCAATTCCTGAGTGGTCTGGCGGCTAAATGCCTGAATCTGCTTTACCGTATCTCTGGCCCGCATACACACGTTGCGGATTTCCTGTAAGTATTCATGGGCCGGACTTTCTTCCGGCAGATCGTATATGGTCAGTTCCGCATTGGCCAGAATCATACCGAGCATGTTGTTGAAGTCGTGGGCAATACCGCCTGAAAGGGTACCGATGGCTTCCATCTTGAGGGCTTGCTGGAGTTGACGTTCCAAGGAATCGCGTTCAGTGATGTCTCTTCCGGCTGCATAAACAGTGCCATCAGACTGAGCAGGAGTAGCACGCCATTCAATGGATCGATAGGACCCATCCTTGCAGCGATAGCGATTTACGAACCCCAAAACAGATTCACCGGATTGCTGATCACCAATCTTTTTTGCTGTCGCGTTGTGGTCGTCCGGATGTATAAAGTCCATAAACGGTCTCGATGTAAGCGCCTCTGGAGAATAACCAAGGACTTCTTCCCATGCCGGATTTACACGTCTAAAATACCCCGTATTCGCATCAGCCACACCGATCAGATCGGGCGTAAGTTCAAAGATGCGATCACGTTCCTCCTCTGTCTGTTTGCGCTCGGTGATATCGCTGAAGGTAACAACGGCACCTTCAATCTTGTGGTCTTCATTGAAAATGGGTCTACTGTTGTATTCCACGGGGAAGCAACTACCATCTTTTCGCCAGAAGACTTCATCATCAGCATGGTGCTCTTTCCCATCCTTGAATGTCGCATAGATGGGGCACTCTGCCGGCGGGTAGGGGGTACCACCAGGTCTGGAATGATGAAGCACCTGGTGTTGACTCTTTCCTATGATGTCATCCAGCTCCCAGCCAATCATACGCAATGCGGCCGGGTTCACAAAGGTAGTGTTGCCCTCAAGATCCAACCCATAGATCCCTTCAGCGGCCGCGGACAGGATAAGCTCATTTCTTGTCCTCAAACTCTGGGCAACATCCTCTGCCTGCTTACGTTCGGTGACGTCAATCGCCATGCTGATAACAAGATGCCGTCCATCCGAGTCCACGCCCAATGGTCTTGTGCTGAAATCCCAATACCGTGTTTCACCCGTCTTTATGATGACCGGCCATATCCCATCATCCTGTCTTTCTCTTCCTCTCAGTTTGTATACACTATTGATAACTTCCATTGCATCTTCATCAAGGTCATTCTTTCCGTAAGCCAGTTTTGCCCACTCATAGATGGTTGGAATCTCTTCGGGGGCATATCCTGTTATTGCTGTCCATGATTCACTGAGCTGCAATACCTCACCACCTTCGGCATGAATCATGATCTGATACGGCGCATTGATGACGGCAGTTCTAAAACGTTCCTCACTCTCTCGTAATCCCTCTTCCGTCCGCCTGCGTTCCGTCACATCCCTGACTACCCCTCGAAAGCCGGTGGGCTTGTTCCCCGAATCTTTTATCAGGGATGCGGAGGTCTCTACCTGTCTTCTTGTGCCATCGGGTCTTAGGGTTTCCCACTCAAGGTTTCTTGCCGGCTCTTCAGTGGTGTATACCTTGTTGAATGCCTTATACACGTCTTTGGCTGTCTCGGGGGCCATGTAATCACGGTTGTTTGTCCCTATCAATTCATCTCTGGACATGCCCCGGATTCTGCACATCGCATCATTGACAAAGGTAAAGCTTCCTGAAAGGTCAACTTCATAGTAACCCTCTTCCATGTTTTCGAGGATCGTGCGGTATTTATTCTCGCTCTGCCTTAGCGCTTCTTCGGTACCGTGTTTGTAGAGAGCGATTTCGATGGCGGTATGTAGTTCTGCTTTCTCAAAGGGTTTGGTGATATAGCCAAAAGGTTCTGTTATTCTCGCCCGTTCCAGCAGTTTATCATCGGCAAATGCCGTAACATACACGACCGGGATATTGAACCGGGTGTGTACCTGGTCCGCCGTATCAATACCATCCATCTGGCCCTTGAGTACAATATCCATCAATACCAGATCCGGGGAAAGCGTCTCTATTTTCTCAAGGGCGCTTTCGCCAGTCGATTCAATGGACGACACCTCATAGCCAAGATCTTCCAGAATCTTCTTTGTGTCTTTGGCGGTGTACCAGTCATCTTCCACAATCATGATCTGCTTCTTTTGTTCCATCTTAGATCCTCTCCTTGTATCCGGTCTCTTTGAAACGTACCTGAAATGTCGTGCCCTTGTCTGTGGGAACCAGATCTATTGTCCCGAGTAGCTGGTGTTCTGCCAGGGCAACGGCCGATTCGAGCCCAAATGTACCGGCTTGCCTGTAGTCAAAACCTACCGGCATCCCGATACCATTGTCGGCCACTGTGATCTTTATCTCGCCCTCATCGTCGATGCCAAGACCCACACTGATTTTGCCCTTTTGCCCGGGTGTGAAGGCATGTTTGAAACAATTGGATATCAGTTCATTGACCAGCAGACCACAGGGAATGGCATGGTCAATCAAGGTCGAAACACTATCCATGTGCGTATCTAAAGTAACCTCCTGTGAGGCGTCGCCATAGCTTCGGGCGATGAGGTGCAGGAGGCCTTCGAGATAATCTTTCAGATCAACTCTGGAAAGATCCTTTCCCTGGTAGAGCTTTTCATGAACGAGCGCCATCGCTCTTATTCTGTTTTCCGTTTCTTTGAATATCTCCAATAGGTTT
>JAZFSW010000272.1:0-2986 GCA_036446375.1 Desulfobacterales bacterium
TCGATAAGCTCATGTCGCAGTGCTTCGGTAAAGCCACGGATGGCAAACTTTGTCGCATTGTAGCCGGACTGACTCGGTACACCGATGAGACCGAAGACGCTGGAGACATTAGCAATATGTCCCTCATTCTGTTTCAATAGAGTGGGCAGAAACGCCTTGGTGCCATAGACCATACCCCAAAAGTTAATGCCAAAGATCCATTCATAGTCCTCATAGGTCATATTCTCAACCGACCGGCCTACGGCGACCCCGGCATTGTTGATCACCAGATCAACCGTGCCGAATTTTGCCCGGACCTCATCGGCAAAAGCATTGTCCTGATCTTTCCGGGAGACATCCACCTCTTGCGAATGGACCTCTGTTGGCTTTGCCTTGACATGCTCTGTGGTTTCGGAGAGGCCATCTGCATTGATATCGGAAATCGCCAGCCGACACCCCTCGGTTGCCAGGGCGTAGGCCAGAGCCCTGCCGATGCCAGAAGCGACGCCCGTAACAACAGCAATTTTCCATTCAGGTTTTTCATGGATCCCTCCTCCAGCTATCTGTGTTGAGTGAGGTGGGTCTGATTGAATTGCCACAAAGGCACTACTGCGCAAAAGCACCTATGGGCACGAAGATTACGATCCTATGGTTCTTTTCTTAGTGTCTATCACTCTTATTCGCAGATGTGGTTACGCATTCTGGGCATATTCAGCGCTTCACCTCCCGCTACGCTTGAGGCGCAAAGATCGCAGAGACAGATTGTCTGTTCTCTGCGTTCTCGGCATCTCTGCGGTGAGTTGAAACACCATACGTAATCGAACTTGTGAATGCCTGCACTTAGTGGCTGACCTATTGCGGTTCTAGCGCTTCCAGAGCCATCTCCTTTAAAACAACCTTCTTAATCTTCCCGGATCCGGTCATGGGGTATTCATCGATGAAGATCACATGCCGGGGGATTTTGAAGGTGGCAATCTTCCCCTTGCAGTAATCGATCACGGCTTCGGCCTCCAGACGCTGGCCCGGCTCAAGATGAATGAAGGCCACACCGACCTCGGACAACCGTTCATCCGGATAGCCGACGATGGCTACCTGGTGAATCGCCGGATGTCCCAGCAGATAGCCTTCCACTTCCATGGGATCCACATTCTCGCCACCGGTCTTAAGCATCTCTTTGAACCGGCCGACAAAACGCAGATGGCCATCCGGACGCATCACCCCCATATCACCGGTGTGCAGCCATCCCTCGCTATCGATGGTTTTCGCGGTTTCCTCCGGTTCGTTGTAGTACCCCTGCATGACCATATACCCCCGGACAAGAATCTCCCCCGGTTCTCCGATGGGTTGCTCCTCGCCGGTTTTCGGATCGATAATCCTGATTTCATAACCCGGTGAAGGATACCCCGAGGCTTCACAGCGCTGCTCCGGGGTCGAGTGATGAAACGACAGGCAAGCCCCGACCCCGATCTCACTCATTCCATAGGCGCTGATGAAGCCGGCACACAGGACCTCATGGGCCCTGTAAGCCGTCGGCACCGAACTCTTCATGCCGGTTGCCAGGAGGCCCGTTCTAAGGCTGCTCAGGTCCTTGGGGTGCTTCTCCTGGAACTCGATCAGATCCTTGAAATGGGTATCAAATCCGTGCATCAACGTAACCTTCTCCTCTTCAACAAGAGACAGACTCTCCTGAGGATCGAACCGTTCGGTCAATACCTGTCGGGCACCGGTAACCAAGGAGATAAGGGGTCCGGCATAGAGACCGAAAGCATGGAAAAGGGGAAGATACATGATGATGACATCGTCGCAGGTGATGGCCATTCGGTTGGCCTCATCGGTTATGTTCCGGATTACATTATGACAGTGCATGACCCCCTTGGGAAAGCCGGTCGTCCCGGAAGTATACATGATAAAGACTGTCCCATCCGGATCAACGGTATCTGCGCGATCCTGAAGTGCTTTGTCGCTGATCCCCTCCCCTTTCTTCAAAACATCTGCATAGGAAACCGTGCCCTTGTGGACATCATCGCTTAGAATAACAACCTGTTTCAGTTCGGGGCATTCAGGAATGTCGAGAGTACTCTTTTCGGATTCTGCCAGGGAAGGCAGCATCTCATGGACCATGGTGAGGTAACGGATCGGGCCGGATTGATCCACGGTAATGAGGGTGGTGCTGTCGGATTGCTTCAGCATATATGCCGTATCAGCGCTTCTCAAGAACGTGTTTATCGGCACAATGATCGCACCGATCTTTGGCAGAGCGAAAAAGAGATGAATAAATTCGGGGCGATTGGGAACCCATAGGCTGACCTTTTCCCCGGGCTGGATGCCAAGACGCAAGAAACCTTTTGCCGCCCGGTCAACATCATCGGCCAGTTCGGCAAATGACCACCGCTGCCCTTTGAAGTAAAGCGCTTCCCTATCCCCGAATCTGGCGGCTGCCTGATCCGGAAGGCTGCCAAAGGTCACTTTTTCGAACCACTCCGGCATATCACACTCTTCTTTCAAGATGGGAAGGCAAAAGGCCCTTCTTTGTGCCTTGTATGGTGAATGATAAGGGTAATTTAACCACGGATTTCTCACGGAGATTTCACTGGATGGCAAGAGATCAGATAAGCTCCCCATCAATAGATTGTTCTTTCAGTTCAGTCTTCCGTGACTCTCCGTGTTTTTCCGTGGTTAGGCCCGGTGGCATTCTCCCCGGTTTATCCGGGTTGGGCTAGAATCCCTCGGACTTGTACTGTTTCACCAGGGCCTTGTAGGATCCGGATCCCCCTTCGAGACGCTGGCGTTGTGTGGATGAAATCCTCCCTTTTATCTCCCCGGGGATACCCACAACAAACGATCCATCGGGTACAACCATGTCCGTTCGGACGAGACAACCCGCCGCAATAAGGCAGAAATCACCGATATCGGAATCGTCCAATATCGTCGCATGATTGCCGATAAGATTGTTGCTGCCTATCTTCTTTCCATGCACCACGACCCCATGGCCGATAATGTTATTATC
>JAZFSW010000273.1:0-4170 GCA_036446375.1 Desulfobacterales bacterium
CTCACCAAGGGCCTTGGCATTGCTGATGATCCTCTCGGTATCGGAATCGCTCAGCCCGGTCAGAATGCCATCGAGTTGTCCGGACTCTCGATCGTTTTCCTTCTGGGCCATCGTCGGGTCGGGAACAAGGGTGAAGAGCACCCGATGCGAGTTGTCGAGAAAATATCGCTTGATGCGGTCTTCGAAAAAAGGCCCTTTAGAAAGTTCTTCCCGTAATGCGGCAAAATCAGCATCCAGCTGAAGCACACTAACCGGATCTCCCCCATGGAGCCAGGTGCCTGAAATGCCCAATAACAGCTTGAGGCCGTATGGGTAAGGCGTGTGGGTGATCTCTTTCCGGTGAAACTCGATCTGGTGGATAGCCGATTCAATAAGGCCTTTATCGATCCCCCCTTCGGCAAGCCCACGAAGGGTGTCGAAGATAATCGTCTCGATCTCGGGGGCAGACGATTCTGCCACGTCCTTAAGGCCACAGGCAAACAGGGTATCTCTATTGTCGGCATCAAATCCCGACCCATCGCTTAGCGCTGCGCCAAGCCCCGAGTCTATCAACGCCTTCCTTAATGGAGAAGCCGGATTGCTCAACAGAATCCCTTCCAGCAGTGCCAGGGCCAGGGTCTCGAAGGAATCCTTGATATCTGCCGTCAGCCAGGCCACACACACCTGGCATTTTTTTCCGGAATCCTCTTCTTTTTCCAGGGGATAGAATGCTCTTTCAACTTTCGGCTTATCCCACCGGGGTTGGGAGGGCACATCGGTTTTGGGGTCAATGGGTTCGAACCGGCTCAGAATCGATTCTGAAATAGACTGAAGGTGATCTTTCAGCGGCAAGTTTCCATAGGTGTAGAAATAGGCATTGCTCGGGTGATAGTGACGACGATGGAAGGCGATGAGCTGCTCATGGGTCAGGGCAGGAATAGCTGTTGGATCTCCCCCGGAATTGTGGCTGTATGTTGTCGATGGGTATAAACAGCGAAGCAATGCATGGATCAGTATGTCACGGGGCGAAGACATGGCGCCCTTCATCTCATTGTATACCACGCCCTTATACAGCAACCTCTGGGAATCCGAATCGCCATCGCTTGTCTCCATCTCCAGACGATGCCCTTCCTGCTTGAAGCTTAGCGCATCCAGATTCGGAAAGAATGCAGCATCCAGGTAAACGCTCATCAGGTTGTAATAGTCTTTTCTGTTTTGCGTGGAGAAGGGATACATCGTCCAGTCGGACGCTGTAAATGCATTCATAAAGGTATTGAGGCTTCGTTTAATCATAGAAAAGAAAGGATCCCGAACCGGATACTGTCCGGAACCACACAGCGCCGTGTGCTCAAGAATGTGGGCCACACCGGTAGAATCGGTGGGTACCGTTTTAAAGGCAACGCCAAAGGCATTGTCTGTATCGCTGGCGCTTATATGAATATGCCTGGCACCGGTTTTCGAATGCTTCAGCTCGTAATAGACCGCTGCGATGTCTTTCAATTCTTCGATACGTGTTACCGTGTAACCGTAGAGGCTGTCGCCGCTATCAATACCGGGGTTGTTGGAATCTACGGGGTTCAAAGACGATGTCATGGCATGTACCTGCTTTTCTAGGTTTCGGGTTGTTTGATGGAGAGTCGTATGGATCGGGGTTCGTCCAGGTTACGTAGCGATATAGATACCGCGGGCCTTTCGAGTAATTCTTCCGAGCTTGTCCAAACGGAAAATAATATTGCGCAGTTTCTTGTCATCATAGCCTGTTCGCGCCTGAATCTCAGAGAATCCAGCACCTTTTTTGAATCGTTTGATGATGTCACACACCGTATCTGAGGCGGACATGGGGTGTCTCTTCAGAGATGATCTCTTTCCGGATGTGCCGGCCAACGGGGATCTCCCCCAGACAACCTGCTGGGATGAAATGAGTTTTTCCAGACGATCAACCTTGGCAATTAGCCTGTCGATATCCCTCTTGGTGGCAATATTGTAGTTCTGCATGAAGAACTTCACCATTGCATCAAAGCTAATCGACTTCCCTTTTCGTTTGACCATGAGATTATCCTCAAAACACCAGCATACCACAGCATTTCCGGATTCCTTCCCAAGCACCGGGGTAATATCTGCACGCTCGCGTCAATGGGCCAAAGCACCGGGGAAGCCCAATTGAGGCATAGACCTATTCAATTTGAATAGCAAAGTCAAGTTATTGATACTCAAGTGGAATCATCCGAAGAATAACGAAAGCCAATTGAGACTATCGCATTCGGCACAGGGCTTTCAAGAATGAATAAAGCGTTGAAAACCATATGCGGCCATGATAAGGGGATGAACCCATTTTGGGCATTGCCATACCCATCCTGAAAAACAGGCGATATTCACCCGTGGGGGGGCCATCACATATGATCGGCGCCTCTGACCCAAAACAAGAGATCCCGCTGAAAGCGGGAGGGCCAGTCTGGTCGGGGAAGAGACAACGTCAATCGGTTGGGGCGAAAGCCCGCCATCTGCTTCGCCTACAGATGAGACGGGCGAGGCGGCTCGTTTCGGTTGTCGTATGTGGGTTGCGGTAAAGACCCAATCACGCCATAGCGTGACGCAACCGCTCAACCAATACCGAGCCCTTGGTGTAGTTCCATATGAGGAAGACAAGACTTGATGACACCGGATGCTGAAAAAACAAATACACGATGGCCGGTTAAACTGAAAGAAAAAGGTGCATCTATCCCTTGTTCAGTTGAAAGCCCTGAATGGCGATCCCCATTACATTGCCATGGGAATGGGCATCGGTGTTTTCGTAGGCGTTACGCCGACCATCCCTTTTCATATGGTGCTGGCAGTGGGCCTTGCCTTCATCGTAAAGGGAAGCAAACCGGCTGCCCTCATTGGTGTCTGGTTCAGCAATCCGTTGACCATCCCCTTTTTTTACTGGGGAAGCTACAAGACAGGAGGTCTGATTCTCGGCAATACCACGTCATTGGATCCGGCGGTTCAATCGGTTTCATCGCTGTTCCAGCAGGGATTGGATGTGGCTCTGGCTACAATAGCCGGCGGCATCATACTGGGTATTGTTCCCGGTATTATCGCGTACCTGATTACATTGCGCCTGTTTACGATCATCCGGTCTCGGAAAGAGAACAGGATCTCGCCCCGTTCGACAAGCTCACGGGAGCAGAATAGATGACATCGCCGAAACGACTTCTCAACGCATGGGGGTTGCATCCGAGGAAGCGATTGGGTCAGAATTTTCTGGCAGACCCCTCTATTGCAGATACGATTGTAAGCCGGGCAGCCCTTCTGCCGGAGGATATCGTCTTTGAGATCGGTGCGGGGCTTGGCGCCCTCACTATTCCTATCGCCCGTGCGGTAAAAAAGGTTTACGCGGTTGAAAAAGATCATGGAATAGCAGACCTGTTGAAGACCGAACTGCTTGCCAGCAAGCTTTCAAATGTACGGATCATGGAAGAAGACGTCCTGAAGATCGATATCGGGGAACGGATCGATGCCGACGGTGGCAAGATCATCGTTGTCGGCAACTTGCCCTATAATGTCTCCTCCCAGATTCTCGTTAAATTGATCGCCTCCAGAAAGACAATCCATCGCGCGATCCTCATGTTCCAGGAGGAATTTGCTCAGCGTCTCACAGCCGTTGAAGGGGGCCGAGACTATGGCCGACTTTCCGTCATGTTGAGGTACTGTTCGGATATCCGGACCATCACCAGCGTCCGGGCCGCCGCATTTCACCCCAAACCCCGGATCGATTCCAGAGTAATCGAGATCCGGTTTCTAGATACGCCGCAATATCTCGCTACCGATGAAGCATTCCTATTCAGTGTCATTAAAGCCGCCTTTGGCAAAAGAAGAAAGACACTGAAAAATGCCCTTTCCAACAGCACACTTCCCATTGATCCGGCCACAATCCTGACAGCGCTGGAATCATCCGGAATCGACCCGTCTCGCCGAGCCGAAACCCTCACCGTTCAAGAGTTTGTGGCCTTGAGTGACAGGTTGCTGGAGGTAGAAAGAATTGAAGTGAGCTGAAGTGAGCTAAAGAGTGGCGTCGCTTCGCTCCACCAATCGAGACCTTTGAATTTCTCCTCACAGCAAACTTGCTGAATTGTAATATCAGTAGATTACAATTCCAATTCTTTCAAAATGCGCTGTTTTTCAAAGGTCTCAAATCATACAAATGCCCTG
>JAZFSW010000274.1:0-16985 GCA_036446375.1 Desulfobacterales bacterium
TGGGCTGAAACTGGCCGAGGAAGGCGCAAGTATCGTAGCCAATGATGAAAGCTTTCTGGCAGCAGAGGCTATCAGCGATAGGATCAAAGACAATGGAGGTCGGGCTATCCCCATTCAGGCGGATGTCTCCCGTATGGAAGAGGTCGGCAAGATGTTTGATGAGGCCATGTCTGCTTTCGGCAGGATCGACATCCTGATTTCAAATGCAGGTGTCAAACAGGACGCCCCCATTCACCTGATGACAGAGGAGCAATGGGATGCCACCATGAATGTCCAGCTTAAAGGGTGTTTTAACTGTGTTCGGGCTGCCCAGGAAATCATGGTGCAACAGCAGCAGGGAAAGATCGTTATCATCGCCTCCCCGGTACCACCGGGTCTGGGAAAACCGGGACAGGCCAATTTCAGTGCGGCAAATGCCGGGCTGATCGGTTTGATGACATCGCTGGCCATTGAGCTGGGGCCCTACAACATCAATGTCAACTGTATCGCCCCGGATTTCATCTCAACCCAGATGACCCGTGACAGTGTCCGGCAGGAGGGGATGTTTATGGACGACTTTAAGAAGATCGCCCTGGTCAATATCCCCCTGAGACGCCTCGGTAAAGTCGAGGACGTAAGCAATGTGGCGGCCTTCCTTGCATCGGATGATTCAAGTTATGTAACGGGTCAGACCATCCGGGTGTGCGGAGGACCATAGACCACCCAGTCGGGGTTTCAGGGAGATTAACCATGCACGATATGCCCGATACCGAAGATGCGGATGGCGCAGCGGAACGCTACTGGCCGGAAGGGTACAAAGACATCCTCTGGGCGAAATTGATCCCTGCGTTTACCTCACTTCTTCTTGAAGCCAGGTCGTTTGAAACGATCTATACCCAGTCTTTCGGGGAAGACTTCAGCACCTACGAAGCGTTTGTGGATCGTCTGGCGGAAATGGTGGCAATTGGTGCTGAAAATGGATCGGACAAGATATTTGATGAGGTCTACGCTGCATTCCGGAAGGATGCGCCCCTTCCAGATCGTCGCACCTATGCCACCCATTTCTGGCCGGATCCCATCAGTGAGGATTTGGCGGGAGAACTACACGCCAGCGTACTGGCGGATTACCGGGATCTGCATGCCTACATCCACATCCACGAGGACCATTACGATGGCGCGTTGTCTTTCGATGAATTTCTCGACAAAATAGCCGCTCTCGTGGTTTCCGGTGCAGTAAAAGGCGCCGATGATGCCATCGGTGGTATCTACTGCGCCTTTCTCGGGCCAACCCGCCTGCCCATCGCCCGCCGTCGCCCCAGACGGGCACGATAAGACCTGCGAATTACACGCCCCACTCGAAGTTTCTCACCAGCGCATTGGCGGTGATATAGGTTTCCGAGACGGATGCAATCCTGCCATCCCGCAAATAGTGGACCCATTCATTCCGAAAGATCGGGGTACCTTCAGAGATGTCAAGCATCTCCCCGATTTCGTGGCCACAAAGCCAGGGCTGAAGCGTTGATTGGGCATGTTCTTTACGTCCCGCCAATTCCGTCTCGTCCAGGGGCTGAGTGATCCCTTCCTGGGTGGCATTGTCTGCACGCCAGGCAGGAATAAAGAGCTCGAGAAGCTGTTTCTTTTCGGGCTCGGATTTATCCACCAGGCGGATCTGCAACCGGTAGATCTGCCCCTCTTTCAGTGCACCTTCCTGGTCGGCAAAACGGTGTTGTATCCGATTGGGTGCATCGACCCACCCTTGAGACAGCGTTTCGTTATCTGTATTTGCCGTTTCCGACACGATGTCTTCAATGGAGGATATCTGGGACCACATCATCGTGGTGATGTCTTTATTGACAAATATACCGCTACCGGCTTTCAGGGATATCAGGCCGTCTTGTTCCAGCAGATCCAGTGACTGCCGCACCGTACCCTGGCTGACACCATAGCGCTCATGCAGATCGGTGATGGTCGGCACCCGATTGCCGGGGGTAAGTTCTTCAAGGAGAATCTCTTCTCTCAGCGTCCAGTATAACTGTAGATACAGGGGGATGCGTCCCTTTGGAAATGTCATCACGAACCTCTTTCACGTATTGAATTGACCGTTCGAACAGACGGCGTTATCGATGCTTGGCATGTACCAGAATAGATGCCTTACACCGGCCCAAACCCATCTGGTATATCTATAATTAAAGCGTCTATGAATCAACCACTAATTACACAAAATAGCGAGACTCATTAATCTCAATTGTCTTGATTGGTCGCTAAGACTTGAACCTGTGGGTCTCTGAGAGTTTCTTTCCAGATATCAGAATCCCACCTATTTCCGGGCAAATGGTAGCGAAAAAACATCTCTCGCAGGGACGCAAAGAGACAGTCTCATGTAGGGGCACAGACCCCGCTGCGTGCGGCCAAAAATGCGCCAGACATCTGCTGCTCAGGCACCAATTTAGGTCTTGACTAAACCGCTGCAATCCGCTTAGGTTGCAGGGCATATTTCTTGTATATCTACTGGCGGATTTCGATCCTCAAAAAGGATCTTTCCTTTTCCCCAGAATATCAGCGGCACCGACCGACACGGATGGTTCCGGCAAACCTTATGTTTAACTTGATGCACTAACCGGGAGGACCTTATGAGAAAAGACAGCCCCCTTTTTCAACCAATCACGATCAATAAGATGGTGTTGAAAAACCGAATCGGCTTTGCCCCACTGCTCAATATGCCCAGAGCCGCCGACTGGGGTGTAAGTGATCAGACGGTGACCTGGTTTGAGGAACGGGCGAAAGGAGGAGCGGCCTTTCTAATGACCGGCACCCTGTTGCCCATGATGTTATTCGGTCCGGACGTACCGGAGCGTTTGAAGAAACTGGCCGATGGTGTCCACAACCACGGCGCTAAGATTGCCGTTCAGATTGGCGCCGGCGGCCCCATGGGCGGTCAGGGCCCGTCGGCAGGCCCCTTTCCCGGTGAGGATGACCCGAAGCCGACCCAGATGGAAATCCATGGCGCCCCGCCAACACCGGTGACCCCTCTGACCCTTGAACAGATCCAGGAGAATATTAAGGCTTTTGCCGCTGCTGCAAAGGTGCTGAAAGATTCGGGAATAGATGCCGTGGAGCTGCACTGTGCCCATGGCGGGGCAACCCTTTACTGTTCCTTTATCTCTCCCTTCTACAACCATCGCACCGATGAATACGGCGGTAGCTGGGAGAACCGACTCCGCTTTCCGGCAGAAACCATAAGCGCCATGCGGGAAGCTGTAGGCCCCGATTACCCCCTGCTGGCGAGAATAGACGCCGATGAGCTGTTGGGTGACCGGGGTATCACCCTGAAAGATGCCATGACCCATACCGTACCGGCCCTGGAGGCTGCCGGGGTGGACTGCATTGATGTCACCCAGGGATCGATTCTCCACTCGCCGGCCGGCATCACCATTCCCATGTATTACCCCCGGGGATGCTATATACATAACGCTGCCGGGGTAAAGAGTGTCGCCACGGTACCGGTAATCGGTGTGGGCCGGATCGTTGATCTGGATATGGCGGAAAAATACCTGGAAGAAGGCAAAGCGGACATCATCTACATGGGCCGTCAGCTCACCTCTGATCCGGAAACGCCGAATAAATATCTGGAGGGCCGGGAGGATGAGATCCGAAAATGCGTGGGCTGTCTGGAAGGATGCGGCACCCCCTGTCCGATCAATTACGACATACAGCCGGAAAAGATCGCCCTGGAACCGGCAGAGACCACAAAGCATGTCCTTGTTATCGGTGGCGGTGTGGCAGGTATGGAAGCCGCCCGGATCTGTGCCCTGCGGGGCCATCGGGTGACCTTGTTTGAAAAAGGCCCTGCCCTCGGGGGTACCGTAGCCTCGCTGGCATTGAACCCGCTGAACGTCGAGTTGGGAAATTTCCCGGCGTATCTTGCCACCCAGATGGCAAAGCGCGATATCGATGTGAGAGTATGTAAGGAAGCCACACCGGATACGGTGGCCGAGCTGAGCCCGGATGCTGTCATTCTGGCCACCGGTGCTTCGTTGCGGCTACCGGATGTGGTTGCGGGAAAACATGGTGTCATGGATCATATCCAGGCCTTGAAAAACCCGGCAGCTATCGGAAACACGGTGGTGATCTGGGGGCTGATCTATGGTGCAGAACTTGCCGTGGCCCTTGCCAATGAAGGCAAGCATGTCACGCTGATCGGTGAGGCCGCCGAAAATGCCATGACCAGTCACAGCTCCGGTGACCGGCGACTGTGGATCCTGAGAAAACTGACAGATGTCAATATCATTACGGATAATCCCCTGGACAAACGGCTCACCAATGTCAAGGTCCTGACCAAGATCAAAGTAAACGAGGTGAACCCCGAAGGCGTGAAGATCACCGATGGGGACGGCAACACCGAGACCCTTGCCTACGACACGCTGATTATCTCCCGGGGCAGAAAGAGCAATGATGAACTCTTCGACCCCCTTGCGGGCAAGGTTAAAGAGATTCACAAAATCGGGGATTGCGATTCCACGGCAAACATTCTCAAGGCCGTCTGGAGCGCCAACGAAGTCGCCAGAAAGATCTGAGCGGGATAATCAAAGAAAGGAGCTGATTATGGGTATCGAACCAAAATTTCATGTGGTCGAAAGAGAAGGTCCTGTTGTCATCTGGAAATTTAACAATCCACCCCAGAATCTCATGACTCTGCCGACCCTGGCAGAATTTACCGAACTTGTAGAAGAATTTGAAGCAGACCCGGACCTCAGAGTCGGCATATACACCAGCAATCTTGACCATGTCTTCATTCAGCATTTTGACGTCGGTACGATTCTCAGTGCGTGGTCCAGCATGACACCGGAAGAGATGGCTGCCCAAAGGGAGGCGGCAGCAAAGAATCCCCCACCTCCCCGGGGCCTTGGACGGCTGCGGAGAAAACCGATCATCGCCGCCATCAACGGTCAGACAGCCGGCGGGGGATGCGAACAAACCCTGATATGTGAATTTCGGTTTATGTCTCGGAAAGCCACCTTGGGATGCCCCGAGGTAAACGCTGGAATCCTGCCAGGTGGAGGGGGGACCCAGCGGATGACTCGTCTGCTCGGTATCGGAACAGCAATGGAAATGCTGTTGCTCGGAAAGGTGGTTGATGCCGATGAAGCGCAACGCATCGGTCTGGTGCATCGGGCATGTGACCACGAGAACCTGATGCCTGAAGCCATGCAATTTGCTCAGGAGTTGGCGATGCGCCCCCCGATGGCCATCGGCCACATCATGCAGTGCATCTACGAGGGGGGGCAGATGCCACTGCGCGACGGCCTCGCCCTGGAAGGCAAACTCTTCTTCGAACTAACGCAAAGTGAGGACGCCAAGCGAATCATGAGTGAATATGTGGCCGGAGGCCAGAAGGTCAACCCCGACCTGGCGCCCGGCTCGGACGGATAGGACAAGCCCGCCTAACCCATAACCTAAACTATTATATATGGAGTAAAATGATGAGTGAAGAAAAGACAGAAAAGAAACGGTTACCGTTGCATCGGGGGCTCTTTCAAGTCCCCGATGACCCGAACCAGGAACCCTATCTAACCTCCCAGCGGTGCACGGCCTGCGGCACGTATTTTTACTCTAACAGGAAAAACTGCCTGCAGTGCGGTGCAGAGCCCATGGAAGTCGTCCCCCTGACCGGCCGTGGCAAACTTTTCACCTTTACGGTCGCTCGCAAGCAACTGCCCGGGGCTCTGATGCAGGTACCCTTTGGCATAGCGATCGTCGAAATGGAAGAAGGGGTCCATGTTCAGTCCGTGGTCGACCAGGACTTTGACAATCTCAAGGTCGGGATGGACATGGAGGTGTATTTCGAAAAGATGGCCGAAGACAAAGAAGGCAACGATCTTCTGGCCTACAAGTTCCGGGCCGCAAAGGCGTGAAGCAATGGCACAGTGCTGCCGAATGAACAATCGTTTAATCTATGACATCCACACGATTCACAACTTAAGGAGGTGTAACCGTGGGCAGAGTAAATAAGCAAGCATGGAAGAACATGAGAGAGGTCTCGATTATAGGGGTAGGTCTACACAAATTCGGCCGATGGCCGGATAAGAGCCCCGGAGAGCTGGGTCGCGTTGCTATTCAAGAGGCGCTGGATGATGCCGGTGTGGAATTCAAGGACATCCAGGCCGGCTGGAGCGGCAGAGTCAACAATATCACGGGAACCGGTCCGGCGCTTTTCGGTGAGCTGGGTCAGCCCGGAATTCTGATCGATAATGTCGAAAAGGCTTGTGCCAGTTCGTCCACCGCGATTCGTCTGGCCACATGGGCGGTGGGGGCCGGTCTCTATGATGTGGTCCTTTGCACCGGCGTGGAAAAGATGCAACGGGGACTGGTAACCGCCGGTGGCGGAGGCGGAGATATTCTTGGCGCACCCTATGCCTACCAAATGGGAATGTATTTGATGCCTGCCGAATATGCCCTGCAGGCACAACGCCATATGGCGGAATTTGGCTCAACCGCCGAGCAATTTGCCCAGGTGGCGGTAAAGAGTCACAAGAACGCTTTAATGAATCCGTATGCACAGTATCAGATCGACATCAGCCTGGATGATGTCATGAGTGCACCCATGATTGCAGACCCCATCACCCGGTATATGTGTTCACCCAGTACAGACGGGGCATCGGCAGTGGTTATCTGCGCAAAAGAGGTGGCCGTCGATCGCTACAAAGGAAAACCGGTGACCATCGCCGGATGGTCCAGCGGCACACCGGAATACAATCCGACGTCGGTAGGTGATGATGTGGCGGTAGACTTTGTCGCCAGGCTTGCAGAGGAAGCCTACGACCTTGCCGATGTCAAAGCCGAAGATGTAAGGGTTGCCCAGGTGCACGATGCGTTTGCGCCGGGTGAGGTATTTGCCATTGAAGCCCTCGGATTCTGCGGGAAAGGTGAAGGGGCACAATTCGTCTGGGACGGCAAAGCGAACATTGACGGCGAGCATCCGGTAAATACCGATGGGGGACTGGAATCTCGCGGTCATCCCATGGGCGCGACCGGAATCGCCCAGGTCATTGAAATCGTTCGCCAACTGAGGGGTGAGGCCGGCCAGCGACAGGTGCCGGGTGATTTCGATTACGGTGTCACGCACAATGTAGGTATTGGCGGCGCCAATATTACCGTGCTGAAGAAATAGACCGATTAGAATCGGTAACGTTTTCACTGCCCGCTTCAGGCTTCGCTCTTTGAGCCATAGCCCGACAGGCCGCTTGAGACACAGGGGACAACACAGAGAACCTTTTCTGCCCTTCTCTGCGTCCTCCGCGTCTGCGGTGATAATAATTCAGATTCAAAGGAGATGAACATGTCTTATCCGGATATCGATCTAAACCTGACCGAAGAACAGAAAGCCCTGCGGGATATGGTAAAAACCTTTGGTGCCGAAGTGATGCGGCCTGCCGGCATCGAACTGGACAAACTCGGGGATCCGGCAGATGTCATCGCCGATGGATCGGTCCTCTGGGATGTCTTCAAGCAGTACCGGGAACTGGGATTGCATGCCACGGGTTTTTCAAAATCCATCGGCGGCTCTTCAGAAGACATGGATCCCATGATGGGCATTCTGATGCTTGAGGAACTGGCCTATGCCGATGCGGGTCTTGCCATCAGCCTGGGTTGCGCGGGCATGCCGTTTAGCATCTGCCAGCTATTGCCGGTCCCTGCATTGCAGGACCTCGCACGACAATTCGTGGAAGACAAGGATTGCGAGCTGGTCGGATGTTGGGGTATCACCGAGCCGGACCACGGGGGCGACTGGGGTCTCGGCGGAGACAAACCGGAATGCGGGCCGTCGCTCCGGGGCGTGTTGAAAGGCGATGAGTACATTCTCAACGGTCAAAAGGCCGCCTGGGTCAGCAACGGCACCATCGCTACCCATTCGGTACTGCATGTGGGTCTTGATCCCTCAAGAGGCATGCAGGGCCAAGGCATCGCCATATGTCCACTGGATCTGGAGGGCATCACCAAAGGCAAACCCCTCGACAAGATCGGTCAACGTCCCCTGAACCAGGGCGAGATTTTTTTTGATGATGTTCGCCTGCCCAAAGAGTATATGTTCATGACGCCCCAGCCGCCAGATGCTGAAGGTGGGGGTCTTTTCAGTGGCGGAGGAACCCCCATGGGCAGTATGGCCGTCATGTTCGGCGGTCTGGCCCGGGCGGCCCTCGATGAAGCCATCAAATATTCAAAAGAAAGGATTCAGGGTGGTGTGCCGATCTTTGAACACAAGAACATCAAACTGAAACTCTTTGAGATGTTTATGATGACCGAATCTGCCCGGAGTCTCTCCCGCAGGCTTCAGTTGTATAATTCCAGCGGAACCGCCTCCATGGTGCATACGATGGCCGGCAAGTGGATGTCCACGGAAACCGCATTCAAAGTGGCCAGTGAAGCCATTCAGATATTTGGCGGCAATGGTCTAAGCAAAGAGTATGTCATTGAAAAGCTCTTCCGGGACGCAAGAGCCGCCATGATCGAAGACGGGACCAATGAAGCGCTGGCCCTGTCTGTCGTCGACAACCTGTAGGAAAAACAGAAAGAGGTAAAGACCACTATGAAACAGATTTGTGCAGATCTAAAAGCTGAATATGATGCCCTGGATGCCATCGTATCCACGCTGGACACTGCCGGCTGGGCGACCAAAACCTATTGTGATGACTGGACCATTCAGGAAGAAATTGCCCATCTGGCTTTTTTTGACGGCACGGCAAGGCTCTCTGCGACGGACCCCGAAGCGTTCGAAGCCCACAAAAAGGCATTCTCCAGCGGCGATGCGGAAGAGCACGGAAGAATGACGCGATTTCAGACAATGGATCCTCTGGGCCTTCTCGCAGAATGGCGGGAGATAAGAGCCGGCGAACTTGAAGCCTTTGCCCGTCACGATCCCAAAGATCGACTCCCGTGGTATGGACCGACCATGAGCGCAAAGTCCAAGGCTACGGCGCGCCTGATGGAAACCTGGGCCCACGGACAGGATGTGGTCGATGTCACCGGTGCGGCACGTCCCACCACCGATCGAATCAAGCATGTGGCGCATATCGGTGTGATTACCTTCGGTTGGGCCTTCACCATCCGGGATATGGAGGTGCCGACCACACCGGTTCATGTTGCACTAAACGGCCCCTCGGGCGATCGGTGGACCTGGGGTCCCGAGGATGCTGCCGATTCGGTCAAAGGAAACGCTGATGAATTCTGTCTGGTGGCCACCCAGCGCCGGCACCATGAAGACACGAATCTCGTAATCACCGGAGAAACCGCTAATTCCTGGATTCTCATCGCCCAGGCCTTTGCCGGAGGACCCGACAAACATCCGGCACCGGGAACCTTTCCGAAGCCAAGCGCATAGCAGAGGCAAAATAAGGAGCACCATCACATCCATGTTCAAAAAGATTCTAATCGCAAACAGAGGCGAAATTGCCTTGAGGGTGGTTCGGGCCTGTAAGGAAATGGGCATCCCGTGTGTGGGTGTCTATTCGGAAGCAGATGCCGACGCCTTGCACCTTCGGCTGGCCGATGAAACGGTATGCATCGGGCCGGGGGTCAGCGCCAAAAGCTATCTGAGTATTGACAATATCCTCGCCGCGGCCAAAGAAACCGATGCCGACGCCATCCACCCGGGGTACGGGTATCTATCAGAAAATGAAACCTTCGCCAAAGCCTGTGGCGACCAGAGCGTTACCTTTATCGGTCCCACACCGGATAACTTGAGGTTGGCGGGAGATAAGATCACCGGCAAGCAGATCATGGAAGAGGCCGGCGTTCCGGTCATCCCGAGCAGTCCCGGTGGCGTAACGGACCTGGAAAAGGCCAAACAGTTGTGTGCAGATATCGGATATCCGGTAATGATCAAGGCCTCCGGTGGCGGAGGGGGTCGAGGGATCAGGGCCTGTGCCACAGAAGCAATTCTTGCCGAGGAGTTTCCCGTGGCCAAGATGGAGGCCGGGGCTGCTTTTGGTAATGATGAATTGTACGTCGAAAAATTCATCGAAGATCCCCGGCACATCGAATTTCAGGTGGTCGCCGACAGCTTCGGAAACGTGGCCCATCTGGGAGAAAGGGAGTGCACGATACAGCGGCGGTTTCAAAAGCTCATCGAAGAATCGCCCTCCCCGCGACTGACCCCTGAGCTGAGAAAGGCCATGGGGGATGCTGCCATTGCAGCGGCCAAAGCGGTAAACTATGTCAATGCCGGTACCGTTGAGTTTCTTGTAGACGGATCCGGTGATTTCTATTTCATGGAAGTCAATTCGCGGATCCAGGTGGAGCATCCGGTTACCGAATTGACAACGGGAATCGATCTGGTCAAAGAGCAGATCCATATCGCTGCCGGGAAACGAATCGATTACTGCTTTGAAGACCTGAATCTCAGGGGGTGGGCCATCGAATGCCGGATCAATGCAGAAGACCCGGAACGCAACTTTCTGCCATCTCCCGGGACGGTCACCAGCTATCACCCGCCGGCAGGATACGGTGTCCGGCTGGACACCCACCTCTACCAGGGCTACACACTGCCGATCTACTACGATTCGCTTGTGGCAAAACTCATCTCTTTTGACCTGACCCGGGAGGGCGCGATTGCGATCATGAAACGGGCGCTGGATGAGTTCGACATCAGCCCCCTGAAAACGACCATCCCCCTCCACAGAACAATCATGGATGATCCGGATTTTCAGAAGGGTGAATTCAACACGAGTTTCATCACCCGATTTGTCAGTGATGACGATGAGGACGATTGAAGGTGTCAGTGTTCAGGTGTCAGGCCAGCCTTCGGCTGGGTTTAGCCCTCTATAGCCCCTTCCTGAACGCTGAACACTGAACACTAGATCATAGTTTCCCAATTGATTAGACAAGGCCGCTTCTCAGGCCCACGGCCGCACTCACACGAAACCCGGTACCCCCAAAGGAGGCCCCCATGCCACTGGCACCATGGCCCACGAGCAATTGGCCGAAAGATGTTCCCCGGGAAATCTCCGGTTATGAGAAACCGGTGTATTCGATCCTGGATGACTCGGCAGAAAAATATCCGGACAAGGACTATACGCTTTTCATGGGCGGGTCCCGAACCTTTGCCCAGGTAAAAGATACCGCTGACAGGATAGCCAATTTTCTCGCTTCCCGGGGTATTGGGAAGGGAGATCCCGTGGCTATTTTCCTGCCCAACCTTCCCCAATATCCTGCGGTGTATTTCGGTATCCTCAAAGCCGGTGCCATATGTGTGACCTGCAATCCCATGTATACCGCCTCAGAGCTGAACTATCAACTCAAGGATGCCGAAGCCAAAGCGGTCTTCTGCATGGATCACCCGGTGTATTACCCGACCGCGGTCGAAGCCATCAAGGAAACCAAGGTAGACACCGTGGTCATTTGTGGTGTTAAATCATATATGCCGTGGCTCAAAGGCTTTTTCGGAAGCCTTCTCGGCAAGATCCCAAAGGCAGACACCCACGAGCCCGAACATCTCTTTCTTGAAGACGTGGTTTCGGCAGCAACACCGGACCCCCCAAAGGTAACGATCAACCCGACCGAAGATCTTGCTGTAATCATTTATACCGGTGGGACCACAGGGGTACCCAAAGGCGCGGCCATCACCCACGCAAGCTTCGTATTCAATGTGATGGCATTGCATGAATGGTTCCGGATTCCGGAGGTCCAAGGGGGCCCAACGGTGCAGGTCTCGCCGGGGGGTGAGCACTGCTTCATGGCAGCGTTGCCCTTTTATCATAGTTTCGGCATGACCGTTATCATGCTCTGGTCCTGTTTTACGGCAAGTCGGGTCGTCTGTATTCCCGATCCCCGAGCAGGCAACCCGCCCTTTACCGAGGTCCTAAAGGCCATCGAAAAGCACCGGGTCACCATATTCCCCGGTGTTCCTACGATGTTTGTGGCCGTGGCAAACCATCCGTTGCTGGACAAATTCGACCTGACATCCATCCGGGGATGCGGTTCCGGTGGGGCTCCCATGCCGGCCGAGGTAGCCAAACAGTTCGAGGAGAAAACCGGGTCGATCATTTTCGAGGCCTACGGGTTAAGCGAAACCTCCCCCCTGGCAACGGCAAACCCCTGCGATAAGGAAACTCGGAAATTCGGCTCTGTGGGATTTCCCATCTCAAATACGGTGGTGGCCATCGTCGATACCGAAACCGGCCTTGAAATGCTGCCCCAGGGTGAAGACGGGGAGATCGCTATCAGCGGGCCCCAGGTCATGCGGGGGTATTGGCAGAACGAGACAGCCAACGCAGAGGTGTTTCGCGAGATCGATGGGAAGCGGTTTTTCCTCACCGGCGATATCGGTCACATCGACGACAACGGGTATATACTGATTACCGACCGGAAAAAGGATCTCATTCTTGTCGGCGGCTTTAACTGCTACCCACGGGAGGTAGAAGAGGTTCTTTACGAAAACCCCAAGATTGCCAATGCTGCGGTTATCGGCATACCGGATCCGAAAAGCGGCGAATCGGTAAAAGCCTTTGTCCAGTTGAAACCGGGTGAAGAAGCGACAGAAAAGGAGCTCCTCGATTTCTGCAGGGAGAGCCTCGCAGGATATAAGCGACCCCGGTCGATTGAATTCCGGGATGACCTGCCAACATCTGTGGTAGGCAAGGTGCTTCGCCGCGTCCTTAGGGATGAAGAATTGGCAAAACTTAGCGCGTAAAATGGTAATGGTCCGTGGTATTTCGACTTTCCATGGCGTCATCGCTCCCGCATATTAGGTGGCCGCCCTGAAGTGGTTTTCAGGGCGGTTGTGTTTTCGATACGATTTTTGTATCGTAGGTGTTGATGTTTTGCCTCTGTGCCCTCTGTGGGCTCTGTGAGAGATAGAATATGTTTCATATGAACGAACCACAATTCTGACCGTTGCGGAAAATATGAGAACAGCTGAAACAAAAAGATACGAGGAACTGATCGATAAGAGTTTTGACCGGGGAACCATCGATGCCGATGATATCGAATGGATACTCACCAGCGATGAGGTGGAACTGCTGCCCCTGCTCCACGCGGCCTACCAGATCCGGTACCGCTACTTCCAGAACCGGGTCAAGATACACATCCTCCACAATGTTCAAAGCGGCGGCTGCACGGAAGACTGTAAATACTGCGCGCAATCCGGTGAGGCAGACGGTGCGGTCGAGATCTATCCCATGAAAAGCGATGAGGAGATCATCGATGGCGCGCGCCAGGCATTCAATGCAGGAGCCTTTCGCCACTGTATGGTCTTTTCCGGTAGAGATCTTAGCGAAAAACGAATCGATCACATCTGTGCCGTGGTCAAAAGAATCAAATCCCTCTTCCCCATGGAAATCTGCATCTCAGCCGGATTCCTTTCGGAAGAAGACGGGAAGCGGCTTGTGGATGCCGGGGTAAACCGCTACAATCACAACCTCAATACCTCCAGCGGGTTCTATGGGGAAATCTGCACTACCCATGACTATCAACAACGGGTGGAAACGATTGTAACGGCAAAAGACTGTGGTCTCGATATCTGCAGCGGCGTGATCATCGGCATGGGCGAGACCACCGAGGACATCATACAGATGACCCGGGAATTGCACGGTGTTGCGGCCAATTCCATCCCCGTGAATTTCTTTATCCCGGTAGACGGGCACCGCATTCTCCAGCCGCAGATCCTCACGCCGCAGTATTGCCTCAAGGTGCTTTGCCTCTTTCGCTTTGCAATGCCACAGGCGGAAATCCGCGCATCCGCAGGCAGAGAATACCATATGCGCTCACTCCAATCGCTCTGCTTATACGCTGCCAACTCCCTTTTCGCCGAAGGCTACCTGACCGCCTCCGGCGACACGCTGGATACAACACGGCAACTCATCGAAGACAGCGGCTTTGTCGTTGAGGGGCTCGAGTAGGCGAATGGAAAAGCAGTTCGATCCAAAATGGCTGGAATTTGACCGGGAAAGCATCTGGCATCCCTACACCTCTATGACAGATCCCCTGCCCGTCTACCCGGTGGTATCGGCCAACGGCGTGCGGTTGAAACTGGCTGATGGGCGTGAACTAATCGATGGGATGTCTTCCTGGTGGGCGGCGATCCACGGGTACAACCATCCCGCGCTCAACGAAGCGGCCCACACGCAGATAGAGCAGATGTCCCATGTCATGTTCGGGGGCCTGACCCATCAACCAGCTATAGAGCTGGCTGAGCTGTTGCTCGGGCTATCCCCGCCATCACTTGAAAAGATCTTTTTCTGCGATTCCGGATCGGTAGCCGTCGAGATCGCCATCAAAATGGCGCTTCAATACTGTCATGCCCGGAATCAGACGGAAAAGACAAAGCTGCTGACGATCCGGTCAGGCTATCACGGGGACACCTTCGGTGCCATGGCGGTGTGTGATCCGGTAACCGGTATGCATGAGATATTCAGGGATGTTCTTCCCCGGCATTATTTTGCCGATGCGCCATGCATCCGATTCGGCGACCCCTGGGATGAAAGCGATATCGCCTCCTTTGCCGAACTGATCGACACCCATCATGGGCAGATCGCAGCCGTTATCCTCGAACCGGTGGTTCAGGGGGCAGGCGGCATGAGGATGTATGCGCCGGAATATCTCAAACGGGTCAGGGCGTTGTGTGACCAATACGATGTGCTGCTGATTCTTGATGAAATTGCCACGGCTTTCGGGCGCACCGGAACGATGTTTGCCTGCGAGCATGCCGGTATTGCACCGGATATCATGTGCGTGGGTAAAGCGTTAACCGGCGGCTATCTCAGTCTTGCCGCCACCCTTGCCAGCAGGAAGGTCAGCGGAGGTATCTCGTCGGGTGAGGGTGGCGTCTTTATGCATGGACCCACCTTCATGGGCAACCCGCTGGCGTGTGCCGTAGCCCTTGCCAGCGTCAACCTGCTGCTATCCGGTCCCTGGCAGACCCGGGTGAAACAGATTGAAACACAACTGAAAGACGAGCTATATCCCTGTATCGGCCGACCCGGGGTTGCCGATGTCCGTGTGCTGGGCGCTATCGGTGTGGTTGAACTGGATCAGCCGGTGGACCAGGGCAAGATTCAGAAGAAATTTGTGGAAAGGGGTGTCTGGATTCGACCCTTCGGAAAGCTGGTTTATATTATGCCCCCGTATATTATCGATGAAAGCGACCTGCGTGAGTTGACCGCAGCGATAGCGGGGGTAATTTGAGAGTTCAGGTGTCAGGTTTCAGGTGTCAGGAAGGATTGCGCCGCGCTTCGTTCCCCGGCACTTCGTATGACACTCACCATACTACTTCACCACGGAGACGCACGGAGTTGCTCACAGAAACAGCAAGTGGCTGCATGAGAGTTCATTCTTGTCTCAGTGAAATTCCGTGGAAATCGGGCGAAGAACCGGCATCATGTTTCTCCCCGGCGAAGCTGGTCGCATTCTTGGATCAGGGACCGGCCTGACACCTGAACACTGAACACTAAGCCCTTAACCTTACTACTACCCTCTTACGAGGAACAATCAGCCGTGACCAAATTCAGCTTCATTGATGCAGAGATGAAACGCCGCAAGAAACACCATCAGCTGCGCCAACTAAGAGCCATCGTGCCCCTTTCGGATGCAACAGTGAGCGTAGGCGTCGGCGGTGGTGAGATGGTGAACTTCTGCTCCAATGATTATATGGGGCTGTCGAAAGACCCCCGGCTTCAAGAGCGGGCAGTGGATTTCATGGAGCGGTACGGGACCGGTTCGACCGCATCCAGACTGATCTGTGGGACATATGACTGTTTTGTGGCAGTGGAGGAAAAGCTGGCACGACTCAAGGGGGTCGAAAGCGCTTTGATCCTCAATTCGGGATTCCAGGCCAATGTCTCCATCATACCGATCCTTGTCGATTCTGAATCTCTTATCATATCCGATAGGCTGAACCACAACAGCATCATTCAAGGTATCCAGCTTGCCGGGTGTCAGAAAACCCTATACGATCACTGCAATCTTGAGCATCTGGAGCAGGTTCTCAATGAAAACCGCGACAGGGGTTATTCCCGGACCCTCATTATATCCGAATCCGTATTCAGTGTGGACGGGGACCGGTGCGATATCGATGGGCTCATGGATCTTGCCGAAAGACACCAGGCCATGCTCATGGTGGATGAGGCACATGCCACCGGTGTTGTAGGGGACCGGGGCATGGGGTTGACCGCCGGGAAAAATGTGGATGTGACCATCGGCACCTTTGGCAAGGCCCTGGGGTCTTTCGGCGCATACATCGCCTGTTCGGAACAGATAAAGGCGTATCTCATCAACTGCTGCGCCGGCTTCATTTATACCACGGCGCTGCCGCCGCCGGTTATCGGAGCCATCGATGCTGCTCTGGACCTTATCCCAAAAATGGAGAAAGAGCGGAAAGCACTTCAGGACAATGCAGCCTTCTTCCGCGACGCCCTGCGGGAGCTAGGATATGATACAGGAAATTCCACAACCCAGATTGTTCCGGTGATCATCGGAAACGAAGAGGAGACGCTGGCGCTATCGGAACAGCTCGGGCACGACGGTTTCCTTGCAACAGCGCTCCGCCCGCCCACCGTGGCCCCGGGTCAATCCAGAATCCGGATCGCCCTTTCTGCCGCCCACACCCGGGAGCAGATCGAGCAGCTGATTGATGTGTTCCGGAAGTGGAAGCTCTAACTTCTGTCTATCTGCAGACCCGTCCGCCATCGGCTTCGCCCTCAGGCGCTAGCCGGCCTGGCATACCAGATGACACAGATTATTCAGTTCACTTTGCGCGCTTTGCGGCTTTGCGCGAGATTCTAATCTTTTGAGATGGCATCGAGAGGCTAAACGATGCGTGCTTTCCCACCACAGCTATTTGTTACCGGCACCAACACGGACATCGGCAAGACCGTGGTTTCGGCGGTCCTCATGGCAGGCCTGCGGGGGAAATACTATAAGCCGGTTCAAAGCGGTATCGCAGAGATATCCGATACAGAGTGGATCCGTGAAAGAACCGGTCTTTCCCCGTCCCATTTTTGTCCTGAAACATATCG
>JAZFSW010000275.1:0-4824 GCA_036446375.1 Desulfobacterales bacterium
CGTCCACCAGGCGTCGTCGAAGGGGCGCTCCGCGCCGAAAGCCTTCACCCAGTGGTCGCGATTGTAGTCCTGCGCCCACCAGTCGGCGTGGTAGTGGTTGATGCCGAAACCGATGAACGCATTGCCCTCGGGTGTGACAAACCACCATCTTTTCCCGTCGTGCTCCGTGCGGAAGAAACCTGTTCCCTTGAACGTCTTGCCTGTCCACCCGCCAAAGCGATCCAATTTCTTTCCGGAGTTGGCACCATGAGCAGGATTAGCCTCTGATGCCACACCACTGCGTCCTGCAACCATTGCGAATTGGAGAAAGTCACGTCGATTCATTCCTGCCATCCTTCCAATGCCCAACATTAGCCATTAAGTGGATTTGTCGTTTTGTTCCAGGGATTCTAATTATGGAAGTTTTTTGACAATTCTTGTCATTTTCGGGATAGACGAAAAACATTAATGATATTCAGTGTGTAAGCTGTCTTTTGAGGCAAAAGCCGCATAAATAACTGGCCGCATAACTTGCATTAGTATTGAAAGTCAGCAACTTGAATACTACTGAAGAAGCGCATTTCTCCATAATGCTTGGAGGTATCTTTCACTTCCTGATCCGCACACAAGTATTTCGCCTTGATTGTGTCTTAGGGGGCCGAGCTCTCGGGCATCTTACAGTGCCTCCTTCACCCGAAAGGGGGCTTCTAAGCGTTGTGAGAGGTATCCTAGTAGGGCTCGTTTCGCTGTATTACCAATATGTTATCGCGGCCACTCAGACCCCGGACCCGCTCTTTACCTATACAGGTCCCTGTGCTGGGGGTCCATTTGCTCGAATTCGGCCGCGGCATCATCCGGCGGCAGCACGTCAATCTTCCCACTCGGCCTCTGGATGACGCACCCTGAAGAAACAAGCAGCCGATAGTTCTCACTCGTGTCTTCTTTGTTGCCCCAGCATATGATCTGGCACTGGCCGCATGTGAGGTTTATTTCACGGCCTCCCGGGTTGGTGAATCCGCTGGGCACTTCTCTCTTGGGCCATTTCTCACTGTTTTGTGTGGCTCGCGTAAAGGTGTCGCCAATTTCTTTCCGGTCCTCCGAAATGGCATAGCGGCCCGGCGACCAGCTCGACCATTTGCCGCTTTTGTGCAGGCCCGTGTGTCCGCCGCAGACGAGGGCGCATAATGTGTAGTTAACCCGCGCGCCGTGGGTAAATGTCACGCCTCCCATGGAAATGCTCATTTCCTCCTTCTTGTGGAACATCCCCGATGGGCAGCTCGAGGCGCATATCTTGCAGTTGTCGCAGAATGAATCTTCCGGCGGCAGGGGAGGGGTCGGTTCGAGTTCGGCCGATGTAACGACCGAGCCAAGTATTACTGCCGTGCCATAACCCTTCACACCCACATTGCCGCTCCACCCAAATGAGCCGGCTCCCGATGCCACCGCCATATACCGGTGTGAAAGGTCCGGGTGAAGCCTTATCTCGCCGCCTTCGTTCTCGATCTTGCGGTAGGAAACGTTCCCGAAAACCCGTGCGCTCCTGTGTCCTTTTTCTTCAAGCCATTTCGCCAGGTCCTTGGAGATGTAACCGGACTCCATGGTCTTCTCGATGTGGTCCCGCTCATTGGCGAGATAATCTTTTTTGCCGAGATGATCGCGGATCGGGTCGCGCTCCATGGGCAGGATAAAGCTCACCACCGAACGTGCTTCGGGCAGCATATACGTAATGTCCGCGCTTGGCGGTCCGCCAGCCAGGGTTTCGCGTGTGGCGAACCCCACGCTCACGGCGCCTCTTTCGGTTAGAAACGCTCCAATTTCTTTCTCCAGTCCGGTCATGGTTGCACCTCCATTATAATAGGGGGGTTATTGAAGACATCCGAACGGCTACTCCCGGGTCCGGATACTGTACAGAATACCGATGACATCCCCCAATAACACAGAATCCTCGAGATGTCAGATGGTATTCCCAGTATCACTGGTGTGCCGTCTCTGGTGATATGGGGGTGATATCGCAGGAGAGCGTTGACAGGCCGAGGAATGCAGGAACAATCGTGGGTACTCGTAGAGGAGCCATGGGCGGAACACAGGCCCATCGCCGTGCTAGGGTCAAGCCAATATTGACGTTTTACGACCTGACCCCTCTGCCCCATTTACCACCGGAATCGCGAAAAACAGTTGATTTCGGCGCGGAACAGGGTGTAAATATCTGCAGGACCTCAGTTTCATTGTCTGTTAGAAACCGGGTGCCATGGACCCGGTTACAGGTCAAACGTTTGGAGCACTGGCCTGTTCTCATCTTCCCAACATTTTCTCAGCCGCTCAAATCACGCCACGGCGTGATGATCCGATCATGCTCCAAGCATTTGTTACGTGCGAGTGTTCTCAAAGCACTCAGGTGCTACCCTGAGAACATAGGCAGCAGCAGACATTCAGCACTTCTCCGGGTTTCCGGAACGGAAAGGAGATGAGATGAAGGTATCGCGAATCGCGGTTTCCCTCGTGGCTGTGACAATCATCGCCGTCTGCTATGGGTGCAAGACGGCAGACCTTGCAGATTCAAAGGAGGCAAAGATGGTAACTCAAAATGCGCCGTCAGAGCAGAATGATAGGAAAGGTGCCAGACTGGTGAATCTGAAGCAACCCCCACTGGAGACGACCATGATCGGTGTGTTGAAGGGTGTTTCCGATTACCATGGACTGGGTCTGAGCGAACCAATGGTCTTTGGCCTTTCGGGACATGCTTTCCTGATCAACATCCATTTTGAGCTGTGTCCAAGCGGACCCTATGTCTGGAAGCGGGAGACGGTGGATCCGCTGATTGAGAACATGGGAATGAGGATGACGGACCTGGGTTTCTTCGGTTCGGTGGCCGATGGAGAAGCCCGAAAGCGCGTTGAAAGCCAATTGCGCGAAGCGCTTGATGCAGGGATTCCGTGTTCTTTAATCAATCTGGAGAACCAAATCATCGATGGCTACGACGAAACCGGTTTTTTCACCACCCAGCCATGGGCTCCCCATAACCCGTTTCCGCCTGCACGGTTGACATTCGGTACGTGGGATGAATTCGGTGGAGAATTTCATGTCAATTTCTATACGATTGAGAAAGTGAATCCGATTGAGCGCGTAGCCGCAATCCTCGCGAGCCTGGATTATGCAATAGACATGCACAGGCATCCGACGAAGTACAGCACAGAAGCATATGGTGTGGGTCCGATAGCATATGACAATTGGATCCGTGCTGTTCCCACGTCAGGCTCAAGTCACGGAAATTGGTGGAACGCTACGGTCTGGAGTGAAAGCCGATTGATGGCAGCAAAGTACTTTGTCGAGATAGGAAAAGAGAACAAGGGCGTGTCCGGCCTCTGCTTGAAGCTCAAGAACAGATACCTGAATATCGGCGGCAACCTTGGTAAGATAAGCAGTAAGGAAATGGGTTCACAAGAGAAGATTGAATTGCTGAAAGAGACAAAGAGATGGGAAGCAGAAGCCATCAAAGATGTGGAAAAGCTATCGGCAGCGCTTCGTTCCGGATCGGGTCAAGAGCAAACCGCAATGGAAGAAGGGGACGCTGACCCTGTGATGATGGACAAAGACGACATGCATTTCCTGGGAATGGCAGGCCGGGAAGGCGATCAGCCCGGGGAAGGCTGGTTAGGGGACCACGTGGTCTTCAAGCTGTTCTTTCCCAACATCGCCAAGTTCGAACCGTACCGTGACGGCGAGGGCCTGTATGGCATACCTCACAAAGGATACTGGTTTGGCCTGCAAACCCGGAAGCTGGCCGGTGTGCCGGAAGACCTTCCCGAGAAGGCTGCCCGCATGACGGCGCCATCGCAACGGTACGCTGTCTTTATCACCACCCCCAAGGCACTGGGTGATGACGCCAATGCGATGGTCGAGACATGGTTCGCTTCTCAAAAGGACTATGTGAGAAGGGCGAACGCATTCGAAATCGAGTATTATCCGCCAACAAGCCGGGGGGCCGAGGAGCCGATAGAGCTTTGGATACCGGTGAAGAAGGTAGACGAGTAGCGCGATGGTACCTGGATTGGCGGATCTGACACAGATCTACGGGGCAACGTGTGAAAAGCACAGCAAAGCGGCTGTGGCTGTGGGCAGATACAAAGGCAACGGGGAACCCTCATGGATGAATGCATTATCTCGCCAGTCGGCATCGTGACGAAAACTTCGGGAACCACTGAGATCGAGATTTTCGACGCGTACGGGGATGCGCTGCTCGGACTTGACGGATTTTCCCACATCAATGTCCTCTACTGGTTTCATGAAAACGATACCCCGGCAAAACGCGCGATGCTGCAGGTTCATCCCCGGAAGGACCCAAAGAACCCACTGACAGGTGTCTTTGCTACGCATTCTCCCATGCGCCCTAACCCTATCGCACTTACCCTATGTAGGATCCTGGCAATTGAGGAACACCGTATTCGAATCGACAAGATCGATGCCCGTGATGGGTCGCCTGTCATCGACATCAAGTGCCACATACCTGATACGGGTACCGAACCGAATGTCCGGGTTCCCGGATGGGTCTAGGATAAAAGGGGACCCAAGAGTACTCGAACACCTGACGCTCCCATTACCCTTTCCGCAGGCGTTATCCTGCAGGCATACGGCGCCGCCCCGATCTGTCATCCTCACAAGGCCCATCCCCGTTGAGGGGATGGGATCACGGTTGACTCACTTTCCGATCAGCCGCCGCTTTTTCTCCAGGTAGTCGCAATAGTGATCGTAGGGGATATCCGGGGGAACCAGATGATCCAGATGGGGTATATATCCCCCTTGCTCGAAGATCGGTCGGATCCTCTCGATCTCCCGATCAATGGCTGA
>JAZFSW010000276.1:0-3071 GCA_036446375.1 Desulfobacterales bacterium
CCAATCCCGTCTTCAAAGGCAGCGGGCAAGCATGGGACAGCCGGGCCGTTCGTGAGGCGGAATTGTTCAAGGGGCCGCGGTACTTCCATATCCTTTACGGCGGCGCATCCTACAAGCCCCCCTTTATAAGCTGATGTCTGCCAGACCTGCAGATAATCCATCTGTTCCTGGGTCGGGTGTCGATCTGCGGACGTGGGTGTTCCGGGGGGTTCGGGTCCCGGCGGGTTATCCTTCAACCATTGGCGGCAATATTTCCGGAATTCGATCTGTTCTGACGTTTCTGCTGTCTTTTTGTCGTTCATAACTACCCTCTCATTATCGTTTATAACCAGACCCCCAGGCCCGTCATGATATCGGGCTTTGGGTCGATTTCCTATCCTGAATGACGCTCGACCACCGAGCGCTTTTACCGGTTCAGGTTGAACCGGAGGCCTGGGAACTTAGGCAACCGTCTTTGTTTTGTCCGATTTTTCTGCTCTGGGTTATGTTTTCCCTATCGTATCATTTTATCCTGTCTTTGCAATCAGGGGCAAACCAGAACCTGGTCCTCTGGGCCAGGATGCTTTACGTGTGTCTGATTGGGCAGAGAAAACCCACTTCACCACAGAGCTATCGTAGAATCACACGGTTGCTATGTCCCTTCGACTACCTGCATCACAGGCCGATTCCGGCGATAAAATTGAGCACCGCGCTGTTGAATAACTCCGGCCGGTCGATGTTGGCTGCGTGTCCGGCGTCAGGAATGACTTCCTTGGCGGCACCTGGAATCTTGAGCGCCATGTAATCGGTCGCACCCAGGAACTGCGTGTCGTTTTCGCCTACCAGGACCAAGGTCGGAACGGTAATCCCCGGAAGAGATTGGATGATCCTGTCATCCACCTGTGTCAGCATACCCCGGGCAGCATTGGCCAGACCTGCGGCTGAGCTATGGCTGCTTGACACTTCATCGCTGCCCAACAGGGAGGACAACCCGTTGGCATCGATTTCCTCTGCCCGCTTCCTCGCCATATCATTCCAGCTCTCCCGGGACTTGTCATTCTTGTACCCCGGACCGGTATCAAACAGCATCAGCCCCACCACCTGTTCCGGATACTTCAGGTTGAAGGCCAGGGACATGTAACCTCCCAATGACAGCCCTGCGATGACAGCGGTGGCAGCACCACACGCATCCAGAACGGCGGCCATGTCATCGGTCGTGTGCGCTTCTGAATAGAGACCCACGTCCGACGGGCTGTCCGACTTCCCATGACCGCGCATATCCCATGTTATCACCCGGCATTTTCCGCTGAGAGGACCGATCTGTCCTGCCCACATATTGGATGTGGCGCTATAGCCATGGGTCAGAAGAATTGCCTCGCCACTGCCGTGATCTTCATAGTAGATCTTCACCCCATCTCGAGTAATCGTTGCCATCGTTTCCTCCTGTTTATTGCTATATGGAACTTTACATCTGATGTGAAATACAGCCAGGAAACGACTATATTGGATATTTGCAGAGATTTGTCAAACATATTGAGATAATGGGGAGAATCGTCGGGTTATATGCGGGAGTCAGGCAAGAAATATCGGTCGAATCAGAGATTGATCAGGGGCAATATACTCATTTTCAGAGCCCCGCTTTTGGCAGATTACGGAATGCACGACCCGATCGGTCATCGCCATGCAATACGAAAGTCCCTAACCATCTAGCCTCACAATGTTTAGCATGGTCTCAATGGACTTTACCAGCCCGTCCACGGACAACCACTCCTTCTTGCTGTGGAAATTAGCACCACCGGAAAAGATGTTCGGTGTGGGCAGGCCAAGCGCGGTGAGTCCTGATCCGTCGGTGCCGCCACGGATGGGTTTCCATCGGGGTGTCACCCCTGCCTTTTCAGCAGCGTCAAAGAGACCTTGAGTGACATTCGGGTGTTTTTCCAGCACATCCCGCATGTTCCTGTAGGTTTCGGTTATGTCCAGGGTGATCCCGGCTTTCGGGTATAGGGCCTGCACTTCGGCGATGATGGCCTCAAGTATCTTTTTCTGTGTATCCAGTCCAGAGGTATTGAAATCGCGCAAGATCATTTTGACGCTGGCTTTCTCAACCGTACCGGTCATTGCCATGGGATGTATAAAGGGCTCATAGCCCTGGGTGGTCTCAGGTGCCATGTCCTGGGGCAGGCGGGAGACGATATGGCATATTACACGTATGGCATTGATCATCGTATCTTTTGCCGTACCGGGGTGCGTATTGCAGCCTTCCACCTTGATAACAGCGGCATTGGCAGAGAAGGTTTCCATGTTCAGCTCACCGGCAATCCCACCGTCAACGGTGTAGGCGTAATCCGCCCCGAATTTCTTAACGTCAAAGTGAGCGACGCCGCGACCGATTTCCTCGTCCGGTGTAAACGCGATCTTCAGTTCCCCATGGGGGATATCGGGACGGTCCTTGAGTGTTTCCAACAGGGTCATGATGGCGGCAATGCCTGCCTTGTCATCAGCCCCCAATAAGGTTGAGCCATCGGACGTGACAAGGGTGTCACCCACGCAAGCTTGAAGCTGACGATCCTCGGCCGCGCAGATGACAATGTCCTGCTCCTTATCCAGCACGATATCCCCCCCGTCATAGGTGTCAATAACCCTGGCTTTGACACCCGCACCGCACATCTCGGGTGACGTATCCATATGAGCGAAGAAACCGACTTTGGGTGCCTCTTTATCGCTATTTGCAGGAAGCGTGGCCATGACATAGCAGTATTCGTCCAGATCGATATCCTGCAATCCGAGTTCTTTAAGCTCATCAACGAGCAAACGCGCAAGGTCGAACTGCACCTGCGTGCTGGGAACGCTGTCGGATTCCTCATCTGATTGGGTGTCGATGCTGACATAACGAAGGAATCGTCTTAGGGCTTTCTCTTTCATCTTAAGATCCTTTTATGTGCGAAAAGCAAATGGGTTCTCGTCCTTCACTTGATATCCAGATATGTCAGGAGGGTAGACGCGGTCCTTTGGATTCTTAAACCGCTTTTCAGAGTCCCGATCTTGCCAGATTACTGTTGGTCCTGAGGCGGGAAGCTGAAATTGAAGTAGAA
>JAZFSW010000277.1:0-2143 GCA_036446375.1 Desulfobacterales bacterium
CGTGCGCTGATTCTTGCCGATCCGGATTTCAGGGCAGAACTGAAGAAAGCAGGCTTTGTACGCCGTGACCCACGGATCAAAGAGCGTAAAAAATATGGACAGAAGGGCGCAAGAGCCCACTTCCAATTCTCCAAACGGTAGACACTCCAGCGACTGAAAGAAAGGGGATCCGGCCGCGCCGATCCCCTTTTTGTATATGTGAAAGCATCGTTTCGCGCGCGATGTGTTTTTTCATCCTCCCACTAACCGGTATTGAAAGACCTTCCCTTCAAAGTTTCGTATGGACCAATTCTTTTTGTCTTTCCGTTCGATATAAGCCGGTGTGAGGGGAATTTTCCCGCCACCACCGGGAAGATCAATCATCAATCGGGGAACGCTGATACCCGATGTATGTCCCTCCAGCGCCTTGATAATTTCCAGTCCCCTGTCAAGGGGGGTGGAAAAGTGACAGGCCCCCCGTACCGGATCCACCTGGTGGATATAGTAGGGCCTCACCCTCAAGGCAATCAGCAGCTGCATGAGGTCTTTCATCACCTTCGGATCATCATTTACCCCTTTGAGTAAAACCGTCTGACAGCCGAGGGGGATGCCGCTGTCTGCCAGCATTGTGCAGGCGGCAGCCGATTGGGACGTAATCTCGACGGGGTGGTTGAAATGCGTATTGATATACAGGGGATGAAAGCTGCGAAGCATCCGTGAAAGGTCTGCTGTGATTCTCTGGGGCAATGTGCAGGGGACCCGGGTGTGTATACGAATGATGGTGATATGGGGACATTTCCGGATACCGATCAACAGGTCAGACAGGGCCTCATCGGTAAGCAGAAGGGGATCGCCCCCGGACAAAATCACTTCCCGAATGGATGTATCGGCACGGATGTAATCGATTCCGGCCTGAAGAGCCGTCCGGGTAATGGCAACGGGATGGCCCACTTTTCTTTTCCGCAGGCAGAATCGACAATACGTGGCGCACTGATTGGAAACGAGGAAGACCACCCGGTCCGGATAGCGGTGAATCAGATGGGGTACCGGTGACTGCTCGTTTTCAGAAAGGGGGTCATCGGTCCCTCGGGTATCCTCGATCTCAGACGGATCGGGGATGACCTGTCGCCATATGGGATCCTGGACAGAGTGGATCAGACCCAGATAGTAGGGGTTGATCCGCATCGGAAACGATTCGGCCACCCGTTGTACATCTGCTGTGTCGACCGGCCAGATGGTTGCCAATTGCTCTGCCGACGTAATGCTGGCAGACAGAATCGATTGCCAGTCGCCGGTCTTGTTCTGTGCAGGGATCACTTAACCACCGTCTTGTCGGCGTCCATCCATGCTGGAAAGTACTTCCGATATTTAGCCATTGCCTCATAAGACAGGGAAGCGGTGAATGTGCAGGGGGCATCTGCATGCTGAAAGATGATCTTGCCCTGGGCATCGATAATGGCAGAATCCCCGCTGTGGGGGTATCCATTGCCGTCTTCACCTACCCGGTTGACACCGATGACATAGCACTGGTTTTCAACGGCACGGGCCTGTAGCAGCAGGCGCCAGTGGGCGGATCGCTTCTTGGGCCAGTTAGCGATGAATACCGCCACATCGTAGAGGGGTTCGATGTTTCGTGTCCAGATGGGGAATCGCAGATCATAGCAGATAAAGGGCCTTATCTTCCAACCCTTAACATCTACGGTGATCTTCTTGTGGCTGGCACTGTACACCTTTTCTTCGCCAGCCAGCCGGAAGAGGTGCTCTTTGTCGTAGGTACACAACGCCCCATCGGGTTTTGCCCAGAACAGACGATTGTAGTATCTTCCGCGATCCTCAATGATGACGCTGCCGGTGATATCTGCATTCTTTTCGCTCGCTTTGGCCTTGATCCAGGCCACCGCTGATCCATCTGCGGTTTGAGCATATTCCGCAGCATTCATGGTGAAACCGGTGCTAAACATCTCCGGCAACACGATAAGATCGGTGTCCTCGGTGATGTCATTGATCTTTTTGTCGAACAGGTCAATATTGGCATCGATATCTTCCCAGAACAATTCGGTTTGTATCACGGTAACCTTTAGATCCTGCATCGTAATTTCGCCGCCCTTTCCAGCGTTTCATCGGTTTCTGCAGAACAGAACCGCAAAACCTGCCGATCGTTGTG
>JAZFSW010000278.1:0-8214 GCA_036446375.1 Desulfobacterales bacterium
TCTCAAATACCTTCCGGACGAATACCACCGTGAAGCCAGAGAGAAGATCCTCGAGGCAAATCCCGGGCAATTCAGGAATATTCTCAATATCATTGATGACATTGAACCGGATACCATCATACAGGCCTTTGGACAGGATACGGCAGACGAGATCGATTCCCGAATCGCCAAGAATCTAAAGACATTGGTCCGGGATGGCGACACGATTCAAATCGGCATGGGCCGACCCTCCCGGTACATCGTCGATGCCGGTGTGTTCGATGACTGCAATGATTTAAGCATATTCAGCGAAATGGCCTGTCCGGGCATGGGCTTTCTGGTGAAAAGAGGAATTGCTACGGGAAGACATGCTACGCTTCACCCCGGAAAAGCGGTTTTTGCTGCCCTGACAGGATTCACTCAGGAGGAAATCGAATGGTCCAATGATAATCCACTGATCGAACAGTACAGCTCCGACTACGTCGTCAATTTCGCCAATATCATGAATCAGAAAAGCATGCTGGGGATCAATAATATCACCCAGATCGATCTGACCGGCCAGATAACCTGTGAAACCCAATTTGGCCCCCGCCTGCTCAACGGGCCCGGTGGCCAGATTGAGTTCCATGTCGGGGCTTTCTGCGCACGAGATGGCCGTGCGGTGAGTCTTCTTCGGTCGACCTGGAGCGATGGTGCCATTTCGACTATTGTATCGCAACTCGAACAGGGCTCACTGGTCACCATTCCCCGCGCATACACCGATTACGTGATAACCGAATGGGGTATCGCCGAGCTCTGCGGCAAGACACATCGCGAGAGGGCTGAAGCGTTGATTGAAGTTGCCCATCCTGATTTTCGGGATGAGCTCAAAGAGGCGGCCAAGGATATATACTAGCCGGGATCGACGACGGGTAAGGATAGGCGGCGGGCCTTAAGCCAATCCATTGCATAGCAGGAACAGAGGAGGCGCAACATGATGACCGCACAAAACGAAACATGGACCCTCGAAAAGGTGATGCAGTTGACCGGGGAAGAGATGACCGAATTATGGAAGACACTCCCGGCCCCTGAGTTTGGCGACGTGCAGGGCGAATACGAGGGACATGTTCCCCTTGTGGGCGCAGATGAAGCGTTTATCAAGCAGATCAATGAGACGATGAAAAACGAGAACGGACCCGATGGTCTCTGGATCGGCAAAGCGTTTAATGCAACGGGGGATAATAAGGGTGAAGGATACAACCATTGGCGCAAGGCCGGCACCAACGGCATCAGAAAGATGAGATATCGAACGGGGATGGAGATTTCTGAAATAGATGGAAAGCCGGCGCTGATGATGGATTATGGCCCCTTCATAGAGCCATCCCAGGAATGGTACTTCAAGGATGAGGTGCGCAAGCTCAATGATGAGATCCACATCCTCATGGGCGTTGCCGTTACAACCGAAAGTGGGGATCGAACGATCCTTGGACCGCTGGCACTGACCGGCCCCATCCACGACTGGGTCGGTCCTGATGAAGAAACGGCCGTCTGAGACGTCCTATCCATTATCTGGCGCCGAATACCGAAGCACAAAAAACTACCCGGCTGAGCGCCATCGCTCAACCGGGTGGTCATATACTCCAACCATTTACTACTCCCGCGTCCTGAGGAGCTCCAGGATGACGCTGCCGGGCCCACCGATTTCCACATAGGCCATCCATTTCGGGATGGCGATGGGATTTCCCCCGTAAACCATGATCTTGCCCCCATCTTCCACAAGCTTGGCTGCGGCCGCATCCACATCGGCAACATTGTGGCTGATGTGATGGAGTCCTTCCCCGCGCTCTGCAAGGAAATCCGCCCAGAGGGATCCCTGTCCTTCGAGGGGCTCGAGCAACTCATACTGTATTTCGCCGATATTGCCATGGGCCAGTTTCAGGGGGCCGCCATCGGTAAATTTCCACGGGCCGGCGCCGAGTTTCCTGGACCAGGATTCTGCTGTTGCTTCGGCATCCTTAACGACGATACCGGTGTGATTGTAGCTGTCCATTGTAATGATACCTGCCATTTTCGTTACCTCCTCTTCCTTGGTTAGGTTCTCAAACTCACCCCCTGGATCCTTCGATGAGATCATCGCGGAACAGTGAACACCCAACTCGCCACGTGCGAGCGACCACTTGCTGTCCTTCGGCAAAATGATATGTACCTATCCCTTTCAAGGAGTGATGTCAAATCGAATTCTGATCCGGTTTTCCTGCTTGACAGATGGTACCGGGTAATAGAGAATGGACCGACAAATCAACAGTGGCCTGGGTTTCACACCATACACCTGAGGCCACTCACCATTCCTGTTCAAGACGATTGAAAGCTACAAGGAGGGTACCATGGCAGACAAAGAGATACTTTACAGCAAGGAAGACGGCATTGGCATCATCACATTCAACCGACCGGAGAAGATGAATTCGATCACCGATGATATGCTGGCTGACCTCACCAACCTGTTGAATGAAATCACCCTTGACAGCGAGGTCAGAGCCCTGATCCTGACAGGAAATGGCCGTGCCTTCTGCGGCGGCACCGATCTGAGCACCGGTGTCTCCCGGGACCAGGCGAAGGCTGCTGCCGAACGGGCAGCCAAGATCAAGAAGGTGGATCTGCCGGAAACAACCCTCCCGCATTGGACATTTACCCACCTACCCATACCCACGATTGCCGCTGTAAACGGCGCTGCTGTGGGCATGGGCGCGGAATGGACGGCCCAGTGTGATATCCGGATTGCATCAGATAAAGCGCGTTTCGGCTGGGTATTCCCCAAGAGAGGGATCACACCGGATACCGGTGCCGGCCCCTATCTGCTCCCCTACATCGTTGGGCTCGCAAACGCACTCGAACTCATGTATTCCGGAGACATCATCGATGCCGAAGAAGCCAAAAGAATCGGCCTGGTGAGCAAGGTGGTCCCACCTGATGAGCTGATACCCACAGCCCGGGAAATGGCCCTCAAGATCTCCAGCGGGGCACCCCTGTCGTTAAAAGGCATCAAGGCACTCACCTACGGGTCTCTGGAATGGCCCTATGCCAAGCACATGGAGCAAAATGGCGTGCATTTCAAAAGAACCACATCATCTGAAGACAGCAAAGAGGGCGTCGCTTCGTTCTTTGAGAAGAGACCTCCAGTGTGGAAAGGCCGGTAACTGAAACTTGGTAAGCGGCATCGACCGACACTCAAATACCGGTCGAACCGGATCATTCGTGAATGGCCCCTAGAAGCATCTGAAGGGGTAATTCGCAACCACCCACTCAGCTGAGACCGTGCCGACCTCGCCACCGGGAAGATCGATCCGGGGGGCAATACCAGGCACCGCCGCGTCAATGATCATGTGTTCGCCTCTTACCGTGGACGGCATTTCCAGCTTATACAGGGGATCGAAATCGGTAATGCCCGTGGTCACCTCAAAATCCATCTTCTGGCCTTCGTGGAACCTGTGGCTGGCACAGCCACGAAGCAGCTTGCCTTCCTGACCGGGAACACCCAGAACATTCAGTGTTGGAAGCTGCCACAGCTCACCATCTGTAAGGGGTTCAGGATTAGACCCGACAACCTCCAGAACATCATATCCCCTTCTCATGACCTTGCCCCTGGGGTTCACCGCGTTTAACACGATCTCGAAATCGGCGATCTTCTTGGGCAACCCCGACATCTCCCGGCCAAGGATCAGCGGGGTGTCGTCATTGAGCGTCATCCAGACGGTAAGCATATGTTCCCGGTCCTCAAACATGCAATGCAGGAAAATGCCCGCCTCCTGGTAGGAGAGTCCGAAAAATGTCCTGGGATAATCCACCATAAACACCGTGGCCAACGCCGGATCGGTGGGGGGTAGATTATCGGGCAGCCATTCCCGGGCCACGTCCTGATTCACCGGGCAAGTGAAATGCAGGCTGTCGGACATGGGGTACTGGGGGCCGTTGTTCGGATCCGACACGAGATGCATAAACCGCTCAGGGGCCCAGGCGTGTTCGATTGCCGGTTTCGCTTTCAATATGCCTTCGCCATCATCACCCCAGAAATTATTTTCACTGGTCTTCTTATCCATGGCAATCTCCCTATGGTAGAATGGGTCGTTGTGTTATGTTCTGCCTTTCGGCCATTCACCAACTTGTCAATACGTTGGTGGCACATCAGTTGACGATGCTTCCTCAGAACCCGTGCGCCCCCTTGATCCTATCCACCGTTCCCTTATCCACAGTAAACGGTATCAGCGGCGATACGGGTTCCGGTAGTTGATCCTGGTGGAAAGGTGCGTCCTTGATCTTCATATTGTATGCCGTCACCATCAACGTTTCGAGATTAACCGTATCTTGAATATTATATGCCAGTAGGGTTTCCAGTGCCTTCTGATTCCCGTTCTGTGTGTAGTCGTACCAGAGCAGGACAGCAAAATATCCGTCAACATCTGCCAAATCCCCTCTGTCTATCCCCAGCTGTATTTCACAGCTTTTCAGACCGCCCCTATAGCCCAGGCTGGCAAGAATATACCTCAAATCAATATGGGCTTGATTCAGCGTGATACCGAAATAGTGCTCAATAAACGGAACATCGAAACTCTTGCCGTTATAGCTTACGATGACGTCATACGTATCGATCTCCCCTACAAAGTCATCCAGATTCTGACCGTTGACATAATAGAAAACCGACTCCCCGTTATAGAGAGCAATCGTGGTTATTTCACATGCCCACTTTTCCAGACCGGTTGTCTCGATGTCCAGATAGGCCATTGACTTTCTATGCTCGGAGAAAAGCCGCCAGTGTTGACTTGCCGGCAACCTGTCTGAGAAATACCGGGGATTGCGAGATTGGACATGAAGACGGGATTCTTCAAGGGCTGTGCTTATCGTATTTATCCTGGATGGAGATAAACCGGCCGTACCATCGGCGTCGAAATCATCCCAGCTATGTACCCCTGATTCCCATAGACGCTGTTCGGTCTTAGGTCCTATGCCGGGGATATGTAGGAAGGTGTTCTGGATCATGGGAGCGCTGTGATAAATCGGAACCTTCGGGTTCCCTTGGCTTTGCTCATTCTACATCCTCCACTATCACTTATTCGGGATTTTCCATCAACGGCCGGATCACAGTCGCCCCTGATACAGAAAAGACATTAACGCACACCGGAAGAGCACAGTATCAGGAGAATCTCGTATTATCAATACCCCCCACAATCATCAAGAGAAATCTAACCGGCTAATAACATTCGCATATCCTTGTCGCCTTTTCTGATAGTGGATAATATCCCAGGCAGCCGTCGGGATGTTTCTCGAGATCGTGGCTACAGTTCTCTGTCTTTCATTGGTCCAGAAATTCGTAAGTTGATCGAGATTTTCTGCCTGCCATTGCTTTTGTTTGATTCGGCATTACATTTGAGTATCCGCACGACGGGAAAGGCGGTGGTATTCATGACGAAAGAAAGAACTGGAATGACCCCGGATGTTTACGCTCGCATCGTTGATGATCATGCGATGTGAACTCTCAAAAAGGAGGTGCATATGTCAGGAGAAATGAACCAACAGCTACTGGACTTGAAGGGATTTACTTTCGATAGCGATACCGGAAGGAAACTGCGTGATCTATACGAAACAGTTAATACCATGGGTGGTACCAAGGACACCCCATTCGTCCTACCATACCCGCTTGAAGGGCATGAAAGGCCCGCAGTGGTGAACGCCTATCTGGATCCTGAGGGCAATAGATTCCACATCATCTGGTATTCTGACACGTCTGGGCTGTCACATGTGGACAATGTCATTCTGGATGCCCCCTCGTTAGCAAGAGAAAAGCAGACAGACCCATGCAATTCGTGTGGCGAAGGTATGGTCGGTATCCTGGAAGAGATGGCGAAAGATAGTTGATTCTATCGCTACAGACCCTGTCCTTTGGGCGGAGTCATGTGATTCTGGCTATGCTGCTGCCGGATGATGCGGACATTTCTAAGTGAACTAAAGTGCACTAAAGTGAGCTAAAGTTGAGGATTGCGCTTTCAGCGCAGGGCATTTGTATGATTGGTGGAGCGAAGCGACGCCACTCTTTAGCTCATTTCAGCTCACTTTAGGCACTTTAGCTCACTTTAGTCACTTCACACTTGGTTACTGGGACAAGAAAAGGGCCGGAACGTTAGCTATGGCTACCGTTCCGGCCCTTTTGTCAATCCGCAGTACCTGCTAAGGCGGGAACGCCTAGTGCTTAAAACTCCTCTGGCCGGTATAGACCATCGTCACATCTGATTCATTGCACGCTTCGATGGATTGATAATCATTTCCCGACCCCCCGGGTTGCACCACAGCCGAAACCCCTTCATCGATACCGACATCAATCCCATCCCTGAAGGGGAAGAAGGCATCACTGACCATGACCGCCCCGATCAGCCCGCCTTTTTCCTCGGCAACCTGAGCATCGATTTGTTCCTTCTTGTCCGCATCGTCAAGCTCATTGTAGGGAATCTCGTACTGTTTGAAGCAGTATCTGTCAGCCAATTTCCGGTAGGCCTTGTCCCTGGCGATCTCGGCGACCCCTACCCTATCCTGCTCACCGGTGCCGATGCCAACCGTTGCATGATCCTTCACGTAAATAACCGAATTGGATGTAATTCCGGACTCCACCAGCCAGCCAAAAAGCAAATCCTCGAGCTCCCGATCGGTCGGCGCCCGATCGATCCGGTAGGTCTTGCCTTTGTATTCACATTCGGCAACCACCAGGTCCGCCTTGGATCGGGCGGCCGGCACAAAGGACCACTGGGCAACAATACCCCCGTCGATAAGGCTTTTGAAATCAACACAGCGCTTCCCTACAAATGACTGCAGCCTGTCGATATTGCCGATCCGGATCACCCGAAGGTTCTTCTTTCTGGCAAAAATATCCATTACGCCCGGCTCAAAATCGGGGGCAACCACCACTTCGGCGTATTGCTGGAAGATCGCCTCGGCCGTTGCCTTGTCGATGGTACGATTAGCAGCAATGCAGCCGCCGAAAGCGGCGACCCGGTCGGCCAGATTGGCTTTGATATACGCCTGTTCCAGGGAGTCATCCTGAGCAACACCGCAAGGGTTGTTATGCTTTACAATCACCACCGTGGGCGTATCGGTAAAATACCTCAGGATATTTAAGGAATTGTCTGCATCGGTAAGGTTTGTTTTTCCGGGATGCTTTCCGGACTGCAGCAGCTCAATGTCCGATGCCAGGTACTGACCGGCCTGGATCAATTCAGTCTCTCCCAGGACCAGGTTGCCATTGGCCAGCTTATACAGCGCCGCTTCCTGTCCGGGGTTTTCACCGTATCGCAGCCCCTTCTCCACATTGTCGATGGTCCAGGATACTTTTTCATAGGAAAGGGTCTGTCGCTTATCCCCATCGATAAAGCTGATTTCCATTTCCGGAGAGAAATGGTCATCCATAATGGTCCGATACATTTTCTTCAGATCTTCTGCCATTTTCTTCTCCTTTTAGGGGTAGCAACCGGCAACATCCCCGATCCCTTTGGAACCGAGAAAATCGGCTATGGTCCGGTCATAGCCGGCGGTATGATCAAATGCCTTCTGAGCCAGACGATACCGCATATCCAAAGTGGTCATGCCCTCATTTTCTTTCATCTCGGAAACAAGCTGTTGATAATCAGACGGATCGACGACCGAGGCGACTCGAAGGAAGTTCTTTGCCGAGGCCCTGATCATGCACGGACCACCGATGTCGATGTTTCCCCGTGCCAGTTCGACGGTCACATCCGGTGCTGCGATAGTAGCCGAAAATGGATAGAGGTTGACTGCCACCATGTCTATCGGCACCGCATCGGTGCGTTTCAAATCCTGCTGGTGAGCATCATTGTATGTCTCGGTCAACAGGCCGAGGTATATCTTGAAATCCAGCGTCTTTACAAGGCCTCCCTGTGTTTCGGGCTGTCCCGTGTATTCAGACACCTGGGTCAGGCAGGAAGAGGCCCCATCACCGAGGATCTCTTGAATCTTGCCAAACGTCCCACCGGTTGAAAAGAACCGGATCCCGGGGTTGATCTCACGCAGTGCCGGTATAAACATATCGAGCCCTTTCTTATCCGAGACACTCACCAGCACATTTTGTACCTTCACCCGATCATCTATCTTATCCACCGTATTAATACTCATATCGCTATATCTCCCCCTGCATTTCCAATTGCGTCCATAATCTTGCATGAAACTACATTGAAGTACAGGTTTGCGCCTGCTCGGCTT
>JAZFSW010000279.1:0-3470 GCA_036446375.1 Desulfobacterales bacterium
CCCTTCTTCCAGCGCCGTGTCCACCAGAGCGGCGAGCCGTTTTGCAGGCAGCCGGCCGATAACGACTTCAATGGAATGGACATGGTACCGGCTCAGGGCCATACCCGGCACGAGGGGCACGAGCTCCCCATCGATTCTGGCGCGCGTATACCCCCTGCGAAGGGCACGGGAAAGTACATCTTTGTGGAATCCCTTTCGTCCGGAAATCTTTGGCGCCAGGATCGACACCCGGCGACCCCGATAGCGGTCCCGAATCCGATCGACGATCGCCTCCCGCGTAAGAGCGGTGAGCTCCCGTCCGCACCCCCGGCAGTGACGCGTGCCCATCTTGGCAAATAAGAGCCGCAGGTAATGATAGATCTCGGTCAAGGTAGCCACAGTGGAGCGCCTACCCGCCTGGCTGATCCGCTGCTCGATTGCCACCGTGGGGGGAAGTCCGGTCACCAGGTCCACGTCCGGTCTTTCAAGCACCTTCATATATTGCCGGACGTAAGGGGCAAGGCTTTCCAGGTAGCGGCGCTGGCCTTCGGCAAAGACAATATCAAAGGCCAGGGTCGATTTGCCGGACCCGGAAACGCCGGTGAGGACCACCAGCTGGTTCCTGGGAAAGGAGATGTCTATATCTTTCAGATTGTGTTCCCGGGCACCGCTTACCGAAATGACATTTTCCGGTATCACCGGGGCTCTGGCACTTTTTTCGGATTTGGGTGATGCCGCCTTCAGGCGACGCTTGCCGGTCAGATAAGATCTGAGGTATTTCCCGGTATGGGAACCACGATACGCCGCCACATGCTCCGGCGTGCCGGCGACAACGATCCCTCCTCCGGCATCCCCCCCTTCGGGACCCAGATCGATCACCCAGTCTGCCGTCTTAACCACATCCATGTTGTGCTCAATGACCAGAACCGTATTGCCTTCCACCACCAGCCGCTGAAGGGCGGTGAGCAATCTTGCGATATCGTCAAAATGAAGCCCGGTTGTCGGTTCGTCAAAGATGAATAACCGGTGGGTTCCGCTTCCCATTTTCAGATACCGGGACAGTTTCAGTCGCTGGGCTTCTCCCCCGGACAAGGTGTTCAGGGGCTGGCCCAGTCGCATATATCCCAGGCCCACATCTACAAGGGGGGTAAGGACAGATCCGATCTTCTTCTGGTCCGAAAAGAAGTCCAGCGCCTCATCCACGGTGAGGTTGAGAATGTCATGAATGCTTTTCCCCCGGTAACCGATGGCAAGCACTTCCTTTCCAAATCGCTTGCCGCCGCAGTCCGGACAGGAAACGAAAACATCGGAGAGAAACTGCATCTCCATCTTTTCAAAGCCTTCTCCCTTGCAGGTCTCACACCGGCCGCCGGCAACATTGAACGAAAAGTGGCCGGGGGTATGCCCGGCGGAAATCGCATCCGGTGTGTCGGCCATCAGGCGGCGAATGGGATCCATCGCCTTTGTATAGGTCAGAGCATTTGCCCGTGGCGTGCGGCCGATGGATCGTTGATCCACCAACTCGACATCGTCTATCTTTGCCGCGCCCAGAATCCTGGTGTGTCGCCCCGGTCGGCCCTGAGCCATATCTTTGATCCACTTGATCCCCTTATAGATAATGTCTTCAGCCAAGGTCGATTTTCCTGAACCGGAAACCCCGGTCAGACAGGTAAACAGCCCCAGGGGAATGGAAACATCGATATCCCTGAGGTTGTTTTCGGCAGCCCCTTTCACCACGAGCCACTGGCCCCGCTTGGGGGTTCGCCGCTGTTCCGGGAAGGCAATGGACCGCTCCCCATTAAGATACGCTCCGGTCACAGAATTCTTCACATCCCGGGTGGGCCCGAAATACATTACCTCTCCCCCCCGGTCTCCGGCCTGGGGGCCAAGATCCAGCAGATAATCGGAATGCCGGATAATCTCCGGGTCATGTTCCACCACGACAACCGTATTGGATAGATCTCTTAGCCGTTTCAGTATGCGCACCAGTCGCCGGCTGTCCCGGGGATGAAGACCGATACTCGGTTCATCAAGGATATAGAGCGTATTGACAAGAGAGGAGCCGAGGGCAGAGGCAAGGGCCACCCGCTGGACCTCGCCGCCGGATAAGGTTCTGGATTGCCGATCAAGTGTGAGAAACCCCAGTCCGACATCCCTGAGAAAGGTCAGGCGGCTGAGCACTTCGGCCAGAACAAGTGCACTGGCTTCATCCTTTTTGGCCATGGTGAGCTGATCAAAAAAATCGAAGACCTGGTCCACATTCTGCTGGTACACCTCGGCGATATTCAGACCATCCAACCGGTACAGCAGCGATGCTTCTTTGAATCGCGCCCCATGGCAATCCGGACAGATATTATAGCTGCGATAGCGCGACAGGTAGACACGAACGGTCATTTTATAGGTTCGACTTTCCAGCCACCGGAAGAATCCGCGAATGCCGTAGTAGTCATCCGATCCATCGATAATGGCACGCCTGTGCTTGGCGGCCAGATCGCGAAAGGGGGTGTTTAGAGAAATACGACTGCTGCGACAGAAATCGGCCAGATCCGTAAACTCAAATCGCTGATCGGCTTTGGTTCCCCATGGCTTTATCGCGCCCTGTGCAAGAGAAAGCCGGGCATCGGGGATGATGAGATCAAGATCGATATCGATCGTTCGGCCAAACCCCCTGCAGGTGTCACAAGCCCCGATAGGGCTGTTGAACGAAAATTGATTCGCCACCGGTGGATGGTACTGAATCTTGCATGTCGCACATTCAAGAGCCCGGCTAAACGCGATATGCCGATTCCGTGGCAGCCACACGTCCAGGTGTCCCTTGCCGAACAAAAATGCCTGTTCTGCCGAACCGAGGATTCTTCCCCGTTCTTTGGGGCGTAGCAGCACCCTGTCCATGAGGATATGAAGGGGGTGCGGGCTGCTGCGAGGCTTCCAGGTGTCAATCGATCGGATATCCCCCTCGTGAACATAACGATCAAACCCCATCTCCCCGAGGGTTTTTTGAACCTCACGTTCCGCCATCCCGTTGGGGTTGAAAGGAAACGAGATAATCGTTTCCGATCCGGCGGGCACCTTTCTCAGCCGCTTCCAGACATCCTCCGGAGTCTGAACCCCGACCGGTTCACCGCATTTCCTGCAGTGAAGTTTCCCCAGACGGGCAAAGAGCAACTTCACATAATCGGTTACTTCGGTCATGGTACCCACGGTGGATCGTGATGTCCTTACCGGATCTTTCCGATCAATAGCAATGGCCGGCGGGATATTCTGGATATCATCGACCTGGGGACGATCCATCCGGTCCATGAACTGGCGGGCATAGGGTGAAAACGTTTCCACGTATCGTCTTTGACCCTCCGCATAGAGGGTGTCAAATGCAAGGGAGGATTTCCCTGATCCGCTGACACCGGTAATAACCGTAAACCGGTTCAGCATGATGTCAAGATCCAGATTCTTGAGGTTGTTTTGTCTTGCACCCCTGATACGGATCGTTGGGG
>JAZFSW010000280.1:0-2148 GCA_036446375.1 Desulfobacterales bacterium
CCCATTTTTCACCTATCTCAGCAATGACGTCGTGATTTCTCTTCTCTCTTTCCCGTATCAGCGACGATACCATCGATGTAGGAATGAGCAGTAGGAGGATCAATACGACCATCACACATATCTTGAAACTGACCGAATTGGAAATCACCCTTGATGTGTTTTTCAGTATTGTGTTTGCTTCCATGGGTGTATCACTCCTGATGATGTGTCTTGTGTAACCCTTCTGCCATAGAAAATGGCCTGTCACAGATGGGATCAGGTCCAGGAATATTGCGTTCCGATTTCGGATTACAGCGCAAGCTGAATCTGCGTGGAATGTATATCCGATCGGGTCACTAAATCAACTGTTCTTTTGGCTCCGGACCATGTGGATTACCCCCAAAAAAATCACCGGGGATATTCCAGACATTGGTATCCCAGCAACATCTGCCTTGTCTTTGCCTTCTGCTTTCAATTATCCATCCCCGAATACTGCACGTCCTCATCGGAAGAGGAACGCTGGGAACACTTGTTTTCCGGTATGGATTCTCATGGACAAAGATACTGCGGGCATGTTAAACCGCCTATGTCCAAAAAGAGCCCCATATTGGCTCACAAGGCAAATGAAGGACGGTTGATATATGTTGATATTGGTTCTCAATAGTGGGTCCTCTTCCGTTAAGTATGACATCTATAGCGTCGATAGCGATGGCCAAACCCCTTTGGCCGGTGGGGTGGTCGATCGGATTGGTTCTTCCGATTCATCCATTACCCATACGGTTTCCGGTGAAGAGGCCCTGCACAAACGCATTGAGATACCCCATCACCAGGACGCGCTGGACCGGGTCTTCGATATCATTTCACAAAAACCTACCGGCCATAGGGTCGTGCCGGAAATTGACGCAGTCGGCCATCGTGTCGTCCACGGTGGTGAGCGTTTTAAGAAACCGGTCCTTGTCGATTCCAGGGTAAAGAAAGCCATTCAGGCATATTCAAAATACGCGCCGCTGCATAATCCTGCCAATCTTAACGGAATCTACGCGTGTGACCGGTCTCTTCCCGATGTGCCACAGGTGGCGGTTTTCGATACGGCTTTTCATAGCCAGATGCCGCCGGAGGCCTTCCTATACGGTATTCCGCTATCGTACTATGAAACAGAAGGAATCCGGAAATACGGCTTTCATGGATCGTCTCATCAATATGTGTCTGAGGTCGCCACTGGGCTATTGAGAGAAAAAGGCAGAATCGGAGATCCACTTAAAATCGTAACCTGTCATCTGGGAAATGGAAGCAGTGTGGCTGCGGTTAGCGGTGAGCATTCCATAGACACATCCATGGGATATACGCCGCTGGACGGTCTGATTATGGGAACACGATGTGGAAACATCGATCCGGCAGTGGCGCTTCATCTGGCCCACCGCCAGGGGTTGTCTCAGGCCGATGATATCCTGTATAAGGATTCCGGCTTTAAGGGACTCACCGGCTTTTCTGATTTCAGGGATCTGCTGGCGATTCACGCAAACGCGTGGGAGAAGGTCCATGATAGCAGGATTCAGGAGATGACCGAGGCGGATAAAGACCTGCTGCAGGGGAAAGTAGAAACCGCGCTGAAGATGTTCGTGCGGTCGATAAAAAAGACCATCGGCGCCTATGGGGCCATATTGGGCGGTCTGGATGCACTTGTTTTTACTGCGGGCATTGGAGAAAATTGTCCCGAGGTCAGGCAATGGGTATGTGAAGATATGGGCTGGATGGGTATTTCGATCGATTCATCGGCCAATAACGAGAATAATACGGTTATCTCTCCACCGGATTCTCAGGTGCTGTCCCTGGTGATTCCCACGAACGAAGAGGTCGTTATTGCCAGGGAAACATACAGGGTCGTTGCCGGATTATCGATGTCCACTTGATTAGATATAGCGGTTGTATACGAGCGGCGCCTCTGGCTGAACCAAGGACCTCCGCTGAAAGCGGGAGGGTCAGTCTGATCCGGGAAGAAACTGTAGTTTCATATTGCGGACAATCCAAATCGAAATCGGGATCGGTATCGGAAAGGCCTGGGACGTGAATCAAGAAAGCCGATACCGATTTCGATCCCGATATCGACGGCGCTTAATCAAACGCTTGAGTCCCTGGGTCCTTCTTGAGCGTAGTTTCATACGAGGTCCG
>JAZFSW010000281.1:0-3459 GCA_036446375.1 Desulfobacterales bacterium
AAAGGCGTTCTTGCGGCGCACCAAGCACTTTCTCGATGTGATTGGCGCCGCGGGAAAGGCGTGAGCGAAGCTTAATCACCGCAGAGGCGCAGAGAGCGCAGAGACAAGAATTAATTCTGTTTAATATCAGTTATCTCAGCGTCCTCTGCGCCTCAAGTGCCGCCGAAGGCGGGATGAAAACACAAATGTAGCATCTTCCTATAAGGGACCCACGTGACACCACACGAAAACATGGAAACCTACTGGGCAGGTGAGCGGCCGGAGCGGATTCCTTTTTCGATCTACGGTGTGTTCTGTGGTTCCCTGGGAGAAAATCCGGACTGGGTGAGGTTTTTTGAACGGGGACTGGTGCCGACTTACTGGGTGGGAACCTTTGCCACTTCCACCGAGGGGGTAGAAAAGGAGGCCAAGACATATAAAGAAGACGGGCAGACGATTCGCCGGACGACCCTCAAGACACCGGTGGGTGAGATATATGCGACGGCACTGGTATCACACCATGCCACCCCGTTCTGGCCCCAGAAGCCCTGGCTGGTCACCGCCGAGGATTACCGCGTCCGTACATGGATTGTGGAGCACGAAAAGATCCGCCCGTCTTACGACAGCTATCTCCAATTCCAGGATCGAATTGCCCCGTGGGGTCTGGCACTGCCCACCATCGGTCGCACGCCCATCCAGAGCATCCTTGTGGACGATGCGGGGCTTGAGCAGTTTTCCTATCATCTCGTGGATCTTGAAGACGAGGTGATGACCCTCTATGACGCCCTGCTGAAAAGGTTCCGAAAGGTTGTGGAGATTGTCGCTGAAGGACCAGGCAGGTACGTGGCCGGGGTCGAAAACTTTACGGCAGAAACCATGGGACCTGCCCGATACGAAGAGCTGTTGCTGCCGGTATACAAGGCGTATCTTCCGATGCTGCACCAGGCCGGAAAGATCATCGGCACCCATTATGACGGCAAGCTATCGTCGGTGAAAGCGCTTATCGCCGAGGCACCGATGGATCTTATCGAATCGCTCACCGAGCCCCCCGAGGGAGACATGTCCCTGGCACAATGCCGGACGGCATGGCCGGAAAAACGGTTGTGGGCCAACATCAATGTTTCGAAGTTTGATCTCACGCCGGATGAACTGAGAGACGATATCTGCCGGAGCGTTGATGCCGCCGCCCCGGATGGCCGCGCTCTTGCCTTCGAGATTTCCGAAGACCTGCCGGTTCAGTGGCAGCAGGGCATCCCCGCCGTATTGGAGGCCCTCGGGTATTAGAAGGTACCTCCGGTACGTTAACGTTACCCTAGAACAGGGGTATTCCCGGAACCTTCACCCGTGTCCTGTAAAAACCGGTTGCCGCTGTCATGAAAAGCGTCTGCATGTCGTCCCCACCCCAGGTGAAATTTGCGCAAAACTCCGGCGTCTGAATAACCCCCAGGAGTGTACCCTCCTCCCGATGATAGACATGGACCCCACCGGGACCTCCCGCATAGAGATTTCCGAGCGAGTCAATTTTTAGCCCATCCGGTGCCGGAGACTGGGCAAATACCTCGCCACCTTCCAGCGCATCCCCTTTGAGGCGAAAACGCCGGATATGGGTTTCTTGTGTATCGGCGACAAATAACGTCTCCTGATCCAACCCCAGGCAGAGCCCATTGGGGGTTGTAAAGTCTTTCCCCAGCAATGTCAGGTCCAGGCTTACCGGATCGAGAAGATACACCCCCTGAAAATCCAGTTCGGCTTCTCGCTCAATGCCGTGCATGCCTTGCCGGCCGTAGGCGGGATCGGTGAATAGGATCGCCCCATCGTCCCGAACGACAATGTCGTTAGGACTATTGAGTTCTTTGCCGTCATAGTGGCTGGCCACCACCTCTATCGTGCCATTGTCATCACGGGTCACCTGACTGGAGGAATGCTCGCAGGTGAGAATTCGTCCGGCCTTATCGTAGGTGTTTCCGTTTGCCTTATTGGTCGGTTCCCGGTAGATCGAGATCCCGTCGTCTTCACTCCACCGATACAGGCGGCTGGCAGGAATGTCACTGAATGTCACGTGCCGGTCCCGGGGATGCCAGATGGGGCCCTCGGTAAACTCAAATTCCTCCGAGATTGTTTCTCGACTCAGGTTTTCGTCAACGATATCCAGAAAACGTTGATCTTCGATGCGAATGCTCATGTCGTTGCTCCTGTTTTTGGGTACTTAAGATGTGTTGATATCGATCCTGCCGTACCTGCGACTTCTCAGCTCTATGGGGATATCCGCGTGGTGTCGGGGCAAGGTCAAGGACGCTTCATCGCAAGGGATCAGAAACGGGCTTCAGTGGCTCGAATATTACAAACGCACGATGGCATGTCAAGGTGTAAAACCGAAAGCGCGGCCAAGCACAACTGAGAAAGCGTCCAGCGAAGCAAATCCAGGAGTCGCTTCTGAAAGTGCACGCTGTCATCTGCAGACCGGCCTGGCGAGCATAATGGTATAGTATTGTGGGGAATTGTGTGATATCCCAAACGTCATATGACACAACCTTTGCCCCTCTCACCGCCCGTTTCGTCTCCGCGGGGACAATGATCTGGCTATGGCGCTATAGGAAACAGCGAGGTCGCTATGCAACAGGAAAAAATCGTAGAGCAGTTCAAGGCGTTCTTGAAGGATCGACACCCGGATGCGACCCGGGTTGACATTGATTCGGTGAGATCCGTATATGGCGGCGCTTCGCGGCAGACCGTAGCCATGGAAATCAGGATATCCGGAAAGACCGAAATCCTTTCACGAAACGTGATCCTCCGAAGAGAGTTGGAGACGGGGATTATCGATACTGAAACCAGAACCGAATGGGACGCCTATCGCGCCTTTTCAAATACCGATGTGCCGGTTCCCGAGGCGCTGTGGATCGAAGAAGATCCCAAATGGATGGGAACCCCCTTTCTGGTGATGGAAGAAATCCTGGATTGCCAGGACGCGGTATCGATGCTGAGGATTCCTCCCTATGATGCGGTGCGGGAGAAGATCGGCGAAGCGTTTTGCCGGATCATGGGAACCATTCCGAAGATGATCTCCGTTCTGTCGACGTTTGACCATGGACCGGAAGAACCCGATCCGGACCAATGCTGGCGCCGTGAACTGGATTACTGGGAAGCCGATATCAATCAGAAAGAGTCCGAACCCCATCCCATCCTTCGGGCAGCCGTCCGCTGGCTTCGAAGACATCCGCCCCCTCCGGCCCAGAGCGTTGTTCCGGTGCACGGAGACATGCGCGCCGGAAACTTTCTGTTCAATAGCAAGGGGGAGATTCGGGCAATTTTAGACTGGGAGATGTTTCACCTGGGAGACCCCCTGGAAGATTTAACCTGGGCCTTGAATCCCATATGGAGCTGGGCTGAACAGGATCTGCTCGGGTCTATGATTCCCCGGGATCAGGCCATGGAAATCTGGAAAGACACCAGCGGGTTCGACATTGACCCGGCAGCGTTGAC
>JAZFSW010000282.1:0-2895 GCA_036446375.1 Desulfobacterales bacterium
TATGGATGGCCGATCTGCCTGCCATGGCCAAAGCAAGAAAGAGATAAAGGTTTTGGGTCAAACTGCCGATACAGTAAGACACAGAGGTAATTGATCTACTGAAAGGCACGCCTTTCGAAAGGGAACGACTAGTTCCAGTAAGATCCCTGACAAGAAGATGACTCAATGGAAGCAGCCAAGAAAAAAGAGATTGAAGACAGATTACACCTACTGATCGCGCAGGCCGACGATGAGGCCAAGAAAGATGAATCTCCCGCGAAACGCCCCACCCCCGGTGTAAATGTCATTCGTCGCCGGAAGGGCAAACGGGACCTGCATATCGTCTGAGTTTCAGAACGCCATGGAAAGCGTGATTCCGCCGAGAAGGAAACTCGATTCTGTGCTGGGGCCCGCCTCGAAAAGCGCATCCGCTTCACTGGATAAGCCAAAGGAATATGCAATCATTGGGCTGAGTGTCACGTATTTGGCCACCGGTATCGTCAATCCAACCGAAATGAACCCGTCGTGCATCTCTTGATAGTCCGTATCGTCCGCATCCATATATCCCACCGACGCTGCCAGATCCAGAGCGATCCCGTTTCCAAAGTCGATGGAATGGGAAACACCGAAATTCACATACCAGCCTGGAAACTCATCCATATCTCTGTAAATGCTCAGAGAAGGAGACAAGAGTGTGTCTATGCCTGCACTGACGTAAATCTCGCCAGTATCGGATCCATCCAGAGCGTAGTAGATATACCCGATGTCCAATGCAACGGGTCCAAGACCTGTCGCATATGACAGCGTCATGTCCGTTTCACTAAACTCCGCGTCATCATTCAAATAGTAATTGGTATCCAGATTGCCCCAGAGGTTAAGACTTAATCCCTTGTAGCTCACCGCTACCGAAGGCTGAATGACAATCCCATCGTCACTCAATTCAAATCCGCGCCAGATATATTTATTCAATACCGACATATCTGCCGACGCCTCTGGCCTGGCTTCTTCCGCCCCAACGTAAACTGAACTAAAGATAACGAGCAATAACCCCATTACAGTTGTTGATTTGATGATCCAGCGACTCATTTTCTTCTCCTTGTTTTGTGTCTTAGATTACTTCTTGTGGGTAATTGATTTGAGAATGTACCTGCCGGGGATATTCTTCTTACCGGCAGGCACGAGAACGATCATCGATTCAGGTGCAACCTAGTCCAACGCCATGCCGCTGTACGATGTCACCTCAAAGTCGGGATACGCACTGCCCCCATGTTCAACCACATCCAGGCCTTCCAATTCTTCCTCTTTGGAGACCCTCAACCCCATAGTTTTGTCGATGAGTTTGAAAAGGATGTATGCAAGGGGAAAGACCCATAGAAAGCATGCGCCTATGCCTAGTAATTGAACACCAATAACCTTCAATGATATCCCGTTCACATGAAACAGTCCGGCCGCAAGGGTTCCCCAGGCACCATTCACGCCATGGACGGATATAGCGCCAACCGGGTCGTCTACTTTTATCTTGTCAAAGAAGACAACGGATAGGACGACAATTATGCCGGCGATGGCACCGATGATGACGGCACTGAGAGGCGTTACCGTCGCGCAGGGGCTGGTAATAGCCACCAGGCCGGCCAGAGCCCCATTGAGACTCATCCCTACTTCCGGCTTGCCGAATTTGTACCAGGAGATAAACATTGCCAGCACAGCGCCTGCCGCTGCAGACAGGTTGGTATTCACAAAGATCAAGGCAATATCCTTGTTTGCAGCCGTGGTCGAACCGGGATTGAAACCAAACCATCCGAACCAGAGAATAAACACACCCAGGGCTGCCATGGGCATATTGTGACCGAGAATCGGCTTTACCTGACCGTCTTTGGTGTATTTGCCCATGCGAGGTCCCAGCACGATGGCACCGGCCAGAGCCGCCCAGCCACCAACGGAGTGCACAACAGTTGAACCGGCAAAATCGATGAAGCCAAGGTTCTCCAGCCATCCCCCACCATTGAACAGACTGCCCCAGGCCCAGCTACCGAAAACCGGGTAGATCAGACCACTGATAAGAACACTGTAAATCAGGTAACCGGAGAACTTGGTTCGTTCGGCCATCGCCCCGGATACGATGGTGGCAGCCGTGGCGGCAAACACCACCTGGAACATCCAGAACGCCAGAACCCAGGGGTCTCCTCCAATCTTGAAATCACTGAGGAAGAAACCGGATGTACCGAACCAGCCGGTTTTTGTTGCCCCGAACATCAGCCCGAAGCCGATAGCCCAGTAGGCGAGGGATCCCATGGAGAAATCCATGAGGTTCTTCATCATGATATTAACGGCGTTCTTGGCGCGGGTAAATCCGGCCTCGACCATTGCAAACCCGGCTTGCATAAAGAAGACCAGTGCTGCCGCAACAAGAGTCCACACATAATCAGCGTGGGACTGGACCAGATCGATGGCCGTCTTATTGGATGTAGCTGTCGGGGCTTCATCGGTTGCCCACGCAATTGAAGTGCTGAAAGTGACAAATAGAGTGGTTAGAATAATTCTTCTCATGACGCCTCTCCTCTTCCTCGATTAAACGGCTTCTCTGTCTGATTCTCCGGTTCTGATTCGGATGACCTTTTCAAGTTCTGACACGAAAATCTTGCCGTCTCCTATCTTCCCGGTCTGGGACTTTTCGATGATGGTATCGATCGTCTTCACGGCAAGGGCCTCGTCTACGACAACACAGAGCTTAATCTTGGGTACAAAGTCCACATTGTATTCTGCGCCCCGATATATCTCCTTGTGCCCCTTTTGACGCCCAAAGCCCTTGACTTCGCTAATCGTCATACCGGTCACCCCGATATCATTCAGCGCATCCTTCACCTCATCCAACTTGAAAGGTTTTATGATAGCCTCGATTTTTTTCATTTAATTTCT
>JAZFSW010000283.1:0-3682 GCA_036446375.1 Desulfobacterales bacterium
CCTACCACTGCCTCGGTCAAGGCAGAAATCAACATCCATGAATCTAGCCTGGAGAAAGTGAAAATCGGTGACCTTACCAGAATCACGATGGATGCAATGCCCGGCCAGGCGTTTATCGGATACGTCGCCACCATAGCCCCCCTTCCCGATCCGACAAGCATGTTCATGAATCCCGATCTGAAAGTCTACAATTCAGATATCTACATCGAAAACAACGGTGTCGAAATTCGCACCGGCATGAGCTGCAAAGCCGAAATTATCATTGAACAGCATGAGAATGCGGTCTACGTGCCGGTCCAGGCCGTGATCCGGGTAAAAGGAAAGTCAACGGTCTACGTCGCAAAGGGGAACTCGTCCAAGGCTCGAGAGGTAACCGTGGGTCTCGATAACAACCGCATGGTGCACATCATCAGCGGGCTGAAGGAGGGGGAATATGTGTTGCTTGCGCCCCCTCTGGCAGAAGGTGAGGTTGAAAGCACTATCGTAACAAGTATGGATATGACACCCCTTGCCGGAAAGAAAACGCTTAAGGGATCAGCGCCCACCGGGAAGATACCAGCGAAGGGAAAAGGAAGAAGCGAGCAGGTAAGAAAGAAAACCGGCCAAACCCATGGAAGGGCCGGAGGCAAGGGCGGCACTCCCGGAGCCCGGAACCCCACACCGGAACAACGCAAGAAATGGCGGGATCGACAGGCAAATATGTCTCCCCAAGAGAGAGAGAAGATGAGTCAACAGTGGCAGAAACGAAGGGAGCAATATGAAAACGCATCTCCCGAGCAAAAAGAGAAGATGCGCCAGCAGATGGCCGGTAGATAGCGATGAACGACCGATCCTCTCAGCACCGGGACAGCGTCATCCGGCTGGAAGACGCGCACAAGATTTACCAGATGGGCCAACAGCAGGTCAATGCCCTTGCCGGTGTCAGTGTAGAATTCCAACGGGGCAGCTTCTGGGCGATCATGGGCCCGAGCGGATCGGGCAAGTCCACGATGATGAATATCCTGGGGTGTCTGGACCGGTTGACCCGGGGAAGATACTTCCTGGAAGGAACCGATGTCAACACGCTGGATGACGATGCTCTCAGCGAACTGAGACTAAAGCATCTGGGATTCATTTTCCAGAGCTTCAACCTCATCCCCCAGGTAACGGTCACAAGAAACATCGAACTGCCCCTTTATTATCTGGGATGGGATGACGAAGACAGCGCCAAACGTGCCAGGGAACTTGCCGCCATGGTCGGTCTTGAGGGAAGGCTGGACCACAAACCCCATGAGCTTTCCGGTGGTCAGATGCAGCGGGTGGCCATTGCCAGGGCGCTTGCCAATGACCCGAATATTCTTTTCGCCGATGAGCCCACGGGAAATCTGGACAGTAAAACCGGGCAGCAGATTCTGGATCTGCTCATCGAACTCAATGAGCAGGGAAAGACCATCATCATGGTCACCCATGAGCCGTATATCGCCGAGCATGCCAGGTCGAAACTGCATATGAAAGACGGGTTGATAGAGCGGATTGAGGGAGGTGACGGTGGATCGGACTAAGCACCATGATATGAGCGGCGCCTCTGGCCAAAACAAGAGGTCCAGCCGAAAGCGAGAGGGCCAGTCTGATCGTTAGAGAAACGACGTAAATAGTTGGTTTCATATGAGAAACGAACTGATGGACGATATTGAAAGGGGTCTATGTGCAACAGGCTAAACTAACGCGGAATGTACGTCTGGGCATCGAGAACCTGCTGCTGCACAAGCTGCGGTCTTTTCTCACCACACTTGGGGTCGTTTTCGGCGTGGGCAGTGTGGTAGCGATGCTCAGTGTCGGTGAAGGCGCAAGCAAAGAAGCACTGGAGCAGATCCGGAAACTTGGCAGCAACAATATTATCATCTCGGCGATTAAGGCCGTGGATGACGAAGCCACTAGCAATGTTCGGTCGATGATGGGCGTATATGGGCTTACCTATGAAGACCATCTCCGAATATCGCAAACGTACGATAGCATTGAGAAGACCGCACCGGTAAAACTCATCCGAAGGGAGGGTCGTCTGGGGGGAAGAGCCCTGGAACTTCGGGTGGTGGGAACCACAGCGGAATGGTTCGATCTGGTGCAGCGACCGATTATCGCCGGAAGGAGCCTAAGACTGTCCGATCAGGCTGACCACTCTCCGGTGGTGGTGCTCACCGAATTCGGCGCCAGAAAGCTTCTTGCTACGGAAGGAACCATCGGTCAGACGCTTCGTCTGGGGGGCGATTATTTTGAGGTCGTGGGGATTATCAAGAGCGAGAGCGGACAGGCCGGCAATATCCAGATACCGGATCAGCAAATCGATGCCTATATACCCATCACTGTAGCCCGAAGCTATTTCGGGGACATATTTATGAAATACGCCTCGGGTTCGCGAACCATGGAAAAGGTGGAGCTGCACCAGATCATCGTCCAGGTGGACAGTACGGATAGCGTGGAACCGACATCGATTGCCATCGAGCGGATGCTCCAGCGGTTTCATAAAAAGAAGGATTATATCGTCAGTGTTCCCTTAGCACTCCTTAGGCAAGCGGAAGCCACCAAACGGACCTTTAACATCGTTCTGGGTTCCATTGCCGGCATCAGCCTGCTCGTCGGCGGGATCGGTATTATGAACATTATGCTGGCATCGGTAACCGAGCGAACCCGGGAGATCGGCATCCGCCGTGCCATCGGCGCAAAACGAAGGCAGATCGTGGTTCAGTTCCTCATCGAGACCGTTGTGCTCTCCACTGTCGGCGGGCTTGTGGGTATCGGAATCGGGATTCTCATCCCCTTTTTGATCACCCAATTCTCGGGCATGCCCACGGTGATTACCCCGGCCAGTATCTTCTTTCCACTGATTATCAGTGCCACTATCGGTATCGTGTTCGGTCTCTATCCGGCTGCCCGGGCCGCCAAGGTCGACCCGATTGTAGCTCTCAGGCATGAATAAAGCGTCAGGAAGCAGGTGTCGGGTTTCAGCCCGGCCTCTGGCTTGGGTGAAGTCCCGCTGAAAGCGGGAGGACCAGCCAGCGTAATCGAGAACGAGACTTTCGGCTTTCACCTGGGGAGAATCAGGGAAATGCCAAACGGCAAATCCCAAAAAACAAGGAAATCACAATAATCAAAATACCAAATCCCAAACAACTGCCTATGCCGTATCATCGTGTTTGGAATTTGGCTGTTTTAGTTTGGAATTTGCTTGTCATTTGGTGCTTGGAATTTGTGAGTTCAGTTCGCTTGGCCTGAAGTAAAAACTCATTTCGGGCTCCCCAGACATGTCAAACTGCACTGAGTCTCATATGAGCGGCGCCTCTGGCCAAAAAAAGAGGTCCCGCTGAAAGCGGGAGGGCCAGTCTGATCGGGGAAGAAACAACGTCAATCGGTTGGGGTCAAAGCCCGCCATCTGCTTCGCCTACAGATGAGGCGGGCGAGGCGGCTCGTTTCGGGGGTCGTATGTGGGTTGCGGTAAGGACCCAACCGAAAACCGATCAACCAAACGAGCAGCGCAACCGATCAACCAACACCGGGCCCTTGGTGTAGTTTCATACGAGGTGTCAGTGCTTGGCGCTGGTATTGAGAATAACCTTAATCGATTGGGTCGATTTATTCAGGGCTGTATCAAACCCTATTTTTGCATCATCGAGAGGGAAACGGTGGGTGATCAGGGACCGGACAACAT
>JAZFSW010000284.1:0-2585 GCA_036446375.1 Desulfobacterales bacterium
AAAAATATGCATGCAGGCGGCCGATAGTGCCCTCGTGCTCATCGATGCCATCGATGGCATAAGAGTCCAGACCGAACAGGCATGGGATTTCGCTGATGGCTATGAGCTGCCGCGTGCCATATTCATTAACAAGATGGACAAGGAACGGGCGGACCTTGAGCATACGCTAAGGGATATCACCGACACGTTTAAGCCTAAACCGATACTCCTGCAGTTGCCCATCGGCAAGGAGGAAGCCTTTGAAGGTGTGGTGGACCTAGTCGAGATGAAGGCGTTCGTATATGATGGGGATGGAAAGTCAAAAGTGGTTGATATTCCGGCCGATATGGCAGACCGGGTCGAGAGCGAACGGGCGTCTTTTGTTGAGAATATTGCTGAAACCGATGATGAGCTTCTCGAACGCTATCTTGAAGGTGAAGAGCTCACCGATGACGAGATCAAGGCTGCGCTGAAGAAGGGAACGATTTCACGGGCGTTTACGCCGGTTCTCTGTGGTTCCGCCACAAAAAATATCGCTGTGGATCGCCTGCAGCATTTTATCGTTGATTACATGCCTTCACCCCTGGATGGCGGCATAAGAACAGCCACCGACGCGGAAGGCACCGAAATCGAGTGTGCACCGGATGAGAATGAGCCATTTTCCGCATTCGTTTTCAAAACCGTTGCCGATCCGTTCGCAGGCCGCTTGACGATACTGCGCATTGTCACCGGAAAGATGGGTAGCGATGGCGGCTTCTTCAATACCACCAGTGACAACAAAGAGCGATATACGCAGCTGTTGCGATTGGCCGGCAAGGAGCAGAAGCCAATCTCAGAAGCAGGACCCGGTGAAATCGTTGCCCTTGCAAAGCTGAAGGAGACCTCAACAGGCGATACTCTTTGCGATCCAGGCCGCAAGATTACCTTTACCTGTGCAGAGCCCCTTCCCCCGCTTATCTCTTTTGCACTCGAAGCCAAAACTGCAGGAGAGGAAGACAAGATTCACTTATCCCTGAACAGACTTCTCGAAGAAGATATCGCATTGACTCTTACGAGAAACGCCGAAACCGGTGAAACACTCCTGTCCGGCAGAGGGCAGGCCCATATTGAAGCGATCGTTGAAAAACTGAAACGCAAGTTCAATGTTGAGGTCATCCTCAATACACCCAAAGTTCCTTACCGGGAAACCGTCAAGAAGAAGGTCCGGGTACAGGGCCGGCACAAGAAACAGAGCGGCGGCCACGGTCAGTTTGGCGACTGTTGGATTCAAATGGAACCCCTTCCCAGAGGCGGTGGCTTTGAGTTTGTGAACAAGATTGTGGGCGGGTCGATACCCAAGACCTACATTCCGGCTGTTGAGAAAGGAATCGTGGAATCGGCTGTAAAGGGGATTCTCGCCGGATATCCCTGTGTTGATTTTCGCGTAACGCTGGACGATGGGTCCTATCACGCGGTGGATTCGTCTGAAATGGCGTTTAAGATTGCCGGCTCCGTCGCATTTAAGAATGCCGTCAAGGAAGCCAGAGCTGTTTTACTGGAACCGATAATGAAAGTGACCGTTACCACCCCAGAAGATTTTATGGGTGACATTATGGGGGATTTGAACAGCAGGCGGGGTAAGGTGCTGGGGATGGACAGTGCCGGGAAAAATCAAATTGTCATGGCCAGTGTACCCATGTCGGAATTCCTGACCTACTCTCCGGATCTTCGATCGATGACCGGCGGTAGGGGAACCTATGCCATGGAGCTATCTCACTATGATGAAGTCCCCTTTCAACTGGCTGAAAAAATAATCGAAGCCGCAAACGCAAAGGAGTAAATCCGAGAGATGATCATCATCTCATTTTACAGTTAAGTATGTGGGATGCAGGAGGCGCCGGGCGCATAGCCCGCCCAGAATGCATCCCATTTCTTTATGAAGGCAATTCTGTTTTTCAGGGCAATCTTCTTGCCAAACCGACAGCTGCTCAGATGAAACCGCTTTGATTTCCGGTTTCCGACATACCTTCCCTCTCTCCCCCGCTCGCCGCGCCGATGCTTCCACATCCCCTTTCCTACAGACATGGCGTCCCGCTGGGCTTGCAGGAGAACCCTGGCATACGGACCCTCCGGTTCCACGGCAAGATAGTGGGCATATCCCTGAAACAACATCTCCCGATTGACAAATAAACCATCTGACCGGAATACATAGGCGAGGAGCCGCCGGTACCTGTCGTAGCGTTTCTTGCCAAATTCCAGTTTAACCTTCCTGGATGAAACCAGTTTCCTGTTGAGGGCTAAGGCCTTATCACCGTAAGGTTCTCCGCCGCCATGTTCCTGCTGGATCTCCGGCGCATCAATGCCGATGTATCGCACCCGCTGCCCATGGAGAAGGATAATGGTGTCACCATCAACGACGATTCTTACCTTGTACCCATCATCTTCACATTGAGATTCCCCCGGGGCAATAATCAGCCCCAGAAACAGCACCCATCTCAGATAACGTTTCATGAGACATACCAATCTGATGAACTCGTAAAAAGTGTAACCGATGGCTAAGTAGAAATCTTCATATACAAGGCATAGTGGTTGGCTAGGCGCTCTGGTTGTATCATACATGCCGTATG
>JAZFSW010000285.1:0-8369 GCA_036446375.1 Desulfobacterales bacterium
CGTCGTCGGCGAGGTCCATCCGCACCGTGCGTCCGAGCACGCGGTCGTGCCAGGAGAAGCCGGGGATGCCGCAGGTGGTGCCGTAGAGCAGCGCCGCCTGGTGGACCGGGGTCGAGGGCGCGAGACACACCCCATTCAGGAGAGCTGAAATGAGACTGTTTTTTACCGGATTGACACTACAACTGTTTGTGGGCATTCTGATGCCACTCTTTATCATTCCTTTCGGTATCTGTGTGGCATCGCCTCCCGATGGCGCGACGGCCGCCCCCATGGTCTTCAAGAAATTCGCCGCATCGGCCATTGACGTGCAAATCGATGGGAAACTCGATGAATCCATCTGGTCTCAGATTGAGGGCTTTGACAATATGCGGGTTGTTTCTCCCACACCCTGAAAAAACCGGGTAGTGCGAGTCTGACCCGTATTTTTTACACAGAAAAAGGACTGTATTTCGGGATTAAATGCACACAGGCACCCGACACCCTGATTGCAAGACTGACATCCAGGGATACCACGATCAATCGAGACGGCGTGTCCTTTATCATCGATCCGTCCGGAAGAGGACTGTATTCCTATTGGTTCAAAGTCAACCTGGGCGGTACGCTCGTCGACGGTACCGTCCTTCCCGAGAAAGAGTTGGGCGTACAATGGGATGGTCCATGGTACGGTGCGGCCAGCGAAATCGCCGACGGGTGGAGTGCGGAGATGTATCTGCCCTGGTCCATGATGTCCATGCCCGGCTCAGAAGAAACGCGCACCATGGCATTTTATGTTTCCCGAAAAGTGGCCCATCTTGATGAAATGTGGTCCTATCCGGCCCTGCCTGAGACAAACAGGGTCTTTCTCAGCGGCTTCCGACATGCTCTATTTGATGGCATCAATCCCAAGCAGCAATATGCACTCTATCCTTACACATCGGCAACCTACGATCAGATCAAAGAGGATATGGATTACCGTGCCGGCTTTGATATGGATTGGCGTCCGTCTTCGAACTTTCAACTCACCGCAACGGTTAACCCGGATTTCGGCCAGGTGGAGTCCGATGATATCGTCGTCAATCTGAGCGCATTTGAAACCTTCTTCCCGGAAAAGCGGCTCTTCTTTCTCGAGGGTTATGAGATTTTTACCACCACTACCCGCACTGTCCAAGGCTACACAAACAATGTGACCCTGGTCAATACCCGTCGTATCGGTGGGGCCCCCAGAGCCCCGGATCTTCCCTCCGGGGGGCAGATCCCGGATCTTGACCGAAGCCGGCCCACGGACCTGTTCGGTGCCGTCAAACTGACCGGCCAGCAGGGCAAAGTCAGGTATGGTGTTCTGGCTGCCGTTGAAGACGACACGCGTTTTGACGGTACGTTGGAGGACAATACGCCATTTCATGTCGAGCAGGACGGGAGGGATTTTGGTATTGTGCGCCTGCTTTACGATGACACGGATAACGGGGGCAAACGATCGATTGGCTTGATAAGTACCGCAGTGCTCCATCCTGAAGCCGATGCTTTCGTCCACGGTGTTGACCTGCACTACCTGAGCGAGAACAAGAAACTATCTTGGGATTCGCAGCTCCTGAGATCTGAAGCAGGCGATGTTACCGGAGCCGGCGGGTTCTTTGACCTGCGGTATGTCCCGTCCCAAGGGACCATTCACGGCCTGGCATTGGAGTATTTTGACGACAAACTCGATATTGGGGATCTGGGATTCTTGAGACAGAACAATCTTATCGGCTTCGCCTATGCGTATCAGCGCTTCAGATCCGATCTGCCCGGTCTTCGGAACCGGAGCACCCGGATCGCCTATACCCACGGCTATAACACCGATGGTGACCTGGTGCGCAGCGGTCTTGCCGTCCGGCGAAACTGGTCCTATCTGGACAACTCCGGACTGAGTGTTGAGGTAAACTATGCCCATGCCCGGTGGGATGACCGGAACAGCTACGGCAACGGTTCGTTTCGCCTCAGAAACCGGGGCCTGTTGAATGTGAACTGGTTCAGCGATTCGTCAAAGAAGATCAGCTACGGACTGGGTGCCAACGTGATGGCTGAGGATCTTCATGGCACCAACAAGAACTACAACGCTAATCTGGCGTTTCGCCCGAACGACCGGCTGTCATTGCTCCTTAACATCGGCTATTCCGACCGGAACGGATGGCTGCTGCACAGGTACGATAAGACGTTTACCGTCTTCGAGGCAAAGAACTGGTTTTCGTCTCTGGCCATGGATCTGTTTGTCACGGCAACGCAGCAATTCCGGATCTCCACCCAATGGGCTGCCTACAGAGCCTTTGAAAAGGAATACTATGAAATATCTCCGGATAACGGCGAAATGATGCGATATGCCGAACCGCCCGACACGGACAGGCAGGATTTTACCATCAGTCAATTAACCTTCCAGGCACGTTACCGGTGGCAGATTGCACCTCTTTCCGATCTGTACCTGGTGTATACACGGGGTTCCAATCTGCCCAGCAATCCGGCCCAGGATTTCGGATCGTTGTTTTCCGACGCCTGGTCGGATACGATCGTGGATACGGTCGTCTTCAAATTGCGATACCGTTTCGGGAATTGAGAGCCACTGCTCCCGGCGAGAGGCAGTTGTGGCAGGGGCAGGGGGGTGAATCAGAAATCGATGAAGAAATCAAGACTGGTGATTGACTCACCTTTCCGGGAGACCTGGTCGATACCCAAGTCATGGAATAGAAGCGCAAACCATATGCCAACGGCCATCAAAACGACAAAATCGACGATCAGCAATACTCTGGAAATGAAAAATGACGTGCTCCCGATATCTGTGAAGTAAAAGGATACAGCGCCCACACCAACAAGTATCAGCAATCTCAATAGCTTTTTCATGGCTCGCCTCCTGAGTATTCAGGGCCGATCATTCATCGGGCGCCTCGCATGGGCCAGTTTTCGTACAATAAGCTGCGGGACAAACCCCAGAACCATGCAGATTACCAGAAATGCCATCAACATGGCCGGCTGGACACTGTTTCCCGGAAACAGACCGATAAAACCGGTGCTTTGCAGGATGTTATAGGCGCCAACCAGGATACAACCCCCCGTTAGCCCGATGATGATCGTACGATGAACCCACCATGGCATCTTCATAATCACTATCCTTTGTTTGAGATATCGTGTCTCATTCGGCGTCCCCCGCCTGTTTGAGAGCCAATTCATGACCATATGTGGCCCTGATTTCATCCCCTTGAAATTGCACCCGATCATCTGGTAAGATGCCATTTCAGATGAGGCCCCTATTCATTATCGGCGCCTTTCAATAGATCTTAAGCGCTCAAATGAAGTATCCCCGGATTCTACCGCGCCGGTGATACGGCCTGCGGGCTGATCCACGCTAGTAATGATTATACTTGTGGTGGTCTCGTTAAGAATCGCAATTTGCCCGGTTTTCAGAACTAATATAGTAGCTTCTCAATAAGTTCTGGCAATCCCCACGATATCAGACTTTCCCGGATTCCCGCCTTCGCGGGAATGACTTGTGATATCGGAATATTATCTCTCTTCTGTCATTCCTGCGCAGGCAGGACACGAAGTGAAGCGTAGCGCTCATCCAGGTGTGTGCCCAGGCTTATTGAGAAGTTGCCCAATATAATCGTAACGACTTTAAATAATTCGCAATACCTAATCCCCAGATTCCTGAATTCATGTAAAAGGGAGGACGCATTATGAAGGCAATCGTGTTTTACGGCCACCACGACCTGAGAGTTGAGGAGACCCCCGACCCCGTGCTGCTGGCTGACACGGACATCGTGTTGCGTGTTGAGAAAACAGCGATATGCGGTTCCGATCTTCACCTGTGGAACGCCGATATCGCGCTGGAACAGGGCTGGGTTGTCGGGCATGAATTCCTGGGAACAGCCGCAGAAGTGGGTTCTGCGGTGCAGTCCATCAAGAAGGGCGATCGTGTTTTTGCATCCTGCACCGTGGGATGCGGAACCTGCCCTTCATGTCGACGCGGTTTTTACAGCGGCTGCAGCGTCACCACCAACAATCTAACCATGAGCAACATATTCGGGTTTTCACCGTTCCTGCCGGGTGGTCAGGCCGAAGCGGTGCGGGTTCCTTTTGCCGATGCGAACTGTTTTCATATGCCCGACGCTCTGGATGCCGAGGCGTGCCTGTTTCTCACCGATATTCTGCCCACAGGATACATGGGGGCCGAACTGGCAGCAGTGAGCCCGGGAGATCGCATCGTCGTATTCGGCTGTGGGCCGGTCGGTACCTTCGCCCAACGATCCGCGCAGCTAAGGGGCGCTTCCCAGGTGATTGCCGTTGATCTGGATGCCGGGCGCCTGGAACGTGCGCGCCAGTGGGGGTGTGAAACCATTGATGCAAGCAGTGAGGATGTACTGGAAAAGGTACGTGAGATCACGCAGGGAAATCTGGCCGATGCCGCCATAGAAGCGGTCGGCCTACCGGATCTGGTTAACAGGGCAGCCGAGGTGACGCGACCGGGTGGAACGGTTGCGGTTGTTGGCATTATTGGCGTGCCATTTGAGCTAACCTGGCAGACGTTCCGCGACCGAAATATTTCTTTGCGGACCGGCCTGGTTAATCCCCAGGTCTATGTCTCGCAGCTGTTGCCACTGATCGAACAGGGAAGGCTCGATCCCACGGAGATCATCAGCCACCGTCTATCTTTGGACGAAGGACTTACCGGCTACGACATCTTTGCCAATCACAAGGAAAATGTTCTAAAGGTTGTGCTCACCCCCTAGCTGTAGTAAAGGGTTTGAGATCGTCCGGACCCCTTGCGCCCGCAGGGAACATAGCACCCCCTTTGGGGCAGATCTGCTTTTCTGAAAGAGGTAACGTCAACGAGTTGGGAGATCACACAATGGTGAACATGGGGAAAGAAATCAGGATGGAACGGATCATGAACCGGAATACGGGCAAAACGGTTATCGTTCCAATGGATCATGGGGCAACAGCCGGCCCGATTGACGGCCTGATTGATTTATCAAAAGCGGTCAATCTGGTTGCCGAAGGAGGTGCCAACGCCGTGATCGGACATATCGGTCTTCCCAAATACGGGCATCGTCATTCCGGAAAAGACATCGGCTTGATTCTGCACCTTTCTGCGTCTACCATGCTATCGCCCAAGCCTAACAAGAAGGTTCTGGTAAACACCGTCGAAAATGCGCTGCGAATGGGAGCGGACGGTGTGTCGATTCATGTGAATGTCGGAGATGATGACGAAGCAAGGATGCTGGAAGATTTTGGCAGCACGGTTGTTGAATGTGCCTACTGGGGAATGCCGCTGATTGCGATGGTTTATCCCAGGGGACCCGGAATTGAAGATGAGAAAGAACTTGAAGCAGTCAAGATTGCAGCCCGGGTGGGTGCTGAGCTGGGCGCAGACTTTGTAAAAACCAACTATACCGGTGACCCGGATTCTTTCGCGAAAGTTGTTGAGGGTTGCCCGGCTCCTGTTCTGATAGCCGGCGGGGTCAAGCTGGAAGCAGCCGAAATGTTCAAAGCCATTGAAGATGCGATGATGGTAGGCGCAAAAGGACTATCGATCGGTAGAAATGTATTTCAACACAAGAACCCATCCCTGTTTGTCAAAGCCGCCTGCGCTATTGTGCATGATAATATCAGCGCAGAAGAAGCAAACGATATGCTACTCAGTGGTCAGGGAGCATAGAAGGGATCATGCCGAAGACGGCTCCCGCAGGAATCCGATAACGACATAGGAAATTGATGCAACCTTCGCGTGTAGCCACTGCCGGGGGATTTGGGGCCGTCTTGCTCTGGAGTACGACAATTCCTGTCGTTCGCAGTCTCTCGGAACAGGTCGGTTCAGTGACCGCTGCTTCGGCGGTTTTCGCTGTCAGTGGTGTCATTGCCCTGGTCTCGCTTCTGTGGGGCCCGCGCAAGTGGGACTCAATCAAGGCTCTGGGCGCCAGGCATTTGCTTGGCTGCGGCTCTCTGTTTGTCGGTTACATGCTCCTGCTGTTTCTTGCCATCGGTTGGGCAGATGGCCGGCAGCAAGTGCTTGAAGTGGGCCTCGTCAACTATCTATGGCCTGCACTCACGCTGATTCTGTCTCTGGTGATTGTGGGGCGAAAAGCAGCATGGGCAACCTTTATCCCCGGTACGTTGCTTGCACTCCTCGGGATGTTTCTGGTGCTCACCCAGGGAGCGTCTGTCTCCTGGCAATCACTCACAAAGAACGTTGCGGGCAATCCGGCTGCCTATTTTCTGGCGCTGGCCGCTGCAGTGTCGTGGGCATTGTACAACAACCTGACAGAAAAGTGGTTCGGCAAAGAGGAGAATGCAGTAGTGGTTTTCCTGCCGATCACAGCCATCTTTCTGCTCCTGATCTGCTTTTTCCTTGACGAACCGCGTGCGTGGACCAACCGTGCCCTGGTCGAGGCGCTGTTTCTGGGCATCGTTACTGCCGTTGCATATTCCTTGTGGGAAGCGGCCCTCATAAGCGGTGAGGCCGAAACAGTAACGGCGGCCTCCTATCTGACACCACTGTTTTCCACCATCCTGAACTGTCTCTATCTTGACATCGAAGCAGGGCTGAAATTGTGGGTGGGCTGTCTGGCCATTGTCCTGGGGTCATTCCTCAGCTGGCGATCGACACGGAACGTTGCCCCCGGTAGTGGGGGCCGTCACCTGAACGCTGAAAACTGAACACTATTCCTCTCTGGCACCTGCTCTTTCAATGACCCGATTGGTTTCAGCCAGTTTTACCTCAAGTCCAAGTTCCCTATACACGTTTCTGGCTTCCCACAGGAGATGAATCTGCTCGATGTAAATTTCGGATTTCTTCAGTAGATCCCCATCCATTGAACCATATCTAAAAAACACATCGGCAAGATATTCTACGGATTCCTTTTGCTCCTTGGTTCCTTTTTCCATGACAACCCGTGCCAGTTTCGTTGGCGCTCCGGGAAAGGATAGACAGATATACCCTTCATAATCGTCCTCGACCAGATAGACACATGGGGGATTTTCATTGCTCCCCCAGGGATAAACCGGGCACCCCTTACCCATCCAGGCGAGCTGAGCACAGAAATCCTCTACCTTAAAGGGCTCTCCGGCTTCTCCTTTTTTCCAGGGCAATCTCTTGGATGCTCTTACGAGAGCTTCTCCGGTATCATGGATACGCATCGTCAGGTGTGTCCGGTTACGAATCTGGATAGTGTCAGTCAAGTATCAGGACTGCAGGATCGAAAACCACATGCAAGCACAGCGCGAATAGTCCCAAGACACTGATATATTGAATATCCCATGTGATTTGTCAATATGCCAGGGGCTGCCCGGGTGATTATCGAACCAGGCATCACAGGCCGGGGGTCGGCTATCCCAACGCATTGACATTGCGTATAATAGGGTCTAAGACTACGTCATTCAGGGAGTCGATTGGGAGGTGGCGTACGCGATTTCATCTGAGCGTCGCCGCGTTTCTCGCCCTGACACCCGATACCTCTTTCTCGGATGCAGTTCATGCAAGCTCAAGGGTTCCATCAAGACTTACCTCTGTGTCCTCTGTGAGCCCCGCCCGCCTCGCCTGAAGGCAAAGCCGATGGCGGGCAGGTCTGTGAGAGATAGGAATCTCTTTCATGTAGCCTCAGCCGAACTATCAGAGGAGACGGGCACCATGACCAGAGAAGAACATCCCCGCACACCGGCTGTCAGAACCATCCTGCTGATACTGATACTTGCCGGCGCTGCAGGCGTGATCCAGTGGGATCGACACCGGATAGCATCTGACCGTGACAGCGTCATATCGCTTCTCAATATTACATGGATGGATGCCTGGGCAAAGGACAAGCGGCTGATCGTCAGATTCGGCGCGGATCGTATCACGATCACCGATGGTGACTCCGGCAATGTGATTACCACGCTGAAGGTCCCCACGCTGCATAGTGTGGATTATGGCACGACATTGGGAGACGAAATGATCGTATTTACCGGTTCCGGACCATCTGTTCATAATGAGAGGAAGCATGGCGGTGATCTCACATTACGATCCTGGTTCGGGTTCAAGAAATACATTGCTGTAAATTGCAATGGAATGATTACCGAAGGGCGACCGCCCGCTTAACAGCGGTGGCATCTAACCGGCCATCAGAAGCGAGTGTGCGGGTGTTGTCATTGGTCATATGGATAAAGCATCCTGGCCCAGAGGACCAGGCTTTGGTTTGCCCCTGAAAGGGGCTTTTCCAATGGTGATGGTGGAGTGCCTAAAGTGACTAAAGTGAGCTAAAGTGCCTAAAGTGAGCTGAAGTGAGCTAAAGCGTGGCGTCGCTTCGCTCCACCAATCGAGACCTTTGAATTTCTCCTCACAGCAAACTTGCTGAATTGTAATATCAGTAGATTACAATTCCAATTCT
>JAZFSW010000286.1:0-3425 GCA_036446375.1 Desulfobacterales bacterium
CCGGTGATGCTGATGGGGTTGTTCCCTTGGAGCAATGCGGTGGGACGAACAATATGGCGGTCATCTATCCGAGGCGTCCGGATACAGTCCTCCGGTTCGGTTGGACGGGGAAAGGATATGCCCTGGATGAGCAGAAGGGGATGGTCAAAATCACCGTGGATCGGGATCTGGAATGGGCCGGATTGGTGCCGGAAGGTACTGTGGCTCCGGGTTGTTACATGAGATATACGGTTGGCGGGGGAGAGTCCTATATTAAGAAGGTACGATAGGGGCTGAGCGCCTTCGCTTTCACCCCTTGAGCCCATCCACAAGTATCCACTCCATCCTGTAAACCCAATCTGCGTAGCTTGACCGATCCTCCGAAGTTGGTAGAACGAAGGGGGAAGAGCGAAGAGGAATCCTGTCAGAACGGGTATCCGTTGGAATGAATCAGGAGGCATCATGCCCAAGCCACTGAAAGTAGGACTTGTCGGAACCGGAAGAATCGCTCATGCACATATGGCGGCCTATCTGCAGTATCCCGATCAGGTGAAGCTGACGGCTGTCTGCGATATCATTGAGGATGCGGCGCAGCAGTATGCAAAGACGGCAAAGGTCGATGCCGTCTATACAGACTATGAAACCATGTTGAAGGAAGCAGATATCGATGCGGTGGATATCTGCAGCATCCACGATCAGCATCCGGCTCAGACGGTTGCTGCAGCCGAAGCGGGCAAGCATGTCTTGACGGAAAAAGCGATGGCGCATACGCTTCAGGGATGTCGGGATATGATTGAAGCCACAGACAAAGCGGGGGTTACCCTCATGGTGGCCCAGAACCTTCGGTATGTTCCGGATTCGGTGGCCGTGAAACAGTTGATAGACAAGGGAGAACTCGGAACGATTCAGGCGGTTTGCTGCCATGCGATTATGAAGGTTGTGGGAGCCAATCCAGTGGGCCACTGGATGAACGATGGCAAACAGGCCGGCGGCGGCATCCTGATGACCAATACCATCCATCATGTCGATCTCTTGCGCTATTATATCGGTAATGCAAAAAGGGTCACCGGTATCTGCAAAACCGTCCAACCTGAGATGGTTAACGGCGCTGAAGATCTTGTTGCTGCAACCCTTGAATTCGAGAATGGTGCTATCGGGGATGTCTTCGGCAACTGGACAACGTTTCGCTCCCCTGAGGCCATGTCCTATAAGGTTTTCGGCACCAAAGGTACGCTCCACTCAACACCGCCAAAAACACCCGAACAGGGACTGAACCAGTTCGGTACGATCCTGATATCGACCAAAGACCGCGATAAGAAAGGGGACTTTGGGCTCAAGTTCGAACCGGTTGAAACAACTTCGGTCGATCTGCCCAGTAGCCATTGCTTTGTCAATGAGATCCTCCATTTTGAAGAATGCTGCCGGGAGGGCAAGGAACCCATCAGCAGCGGAAGGGACAATATCGAAACCATCAAGATGCTCATGGCGATCTATGAGTCGTCCCGCACCGGCAAAGCGGTGGATGTGGATAGCATGTAGATATTTAATCCGGACACAGATTAACACGGATAAAGAAACAGAAGGGCTTGAAATAATCAGACAGGATTAACAAGATCATCAGGATAGAGGGAAAAGGCAAAAGAAACAGATGACAGAGGACAGATGACCGCAAGCAGTAGGAAGCTAAACTTTGTGCCTTGATTTCCCTGCGCCTCGTTTGTTGGCCTTGCCCTTAACCCCTGAACCTAGAACGCTGAACCCAGAGCCCTTCTTATCCAGTCAATCCTGAAAATCCTGTCAAGAAACAAATGGAAAGGAGAGAATATGACCTGGCAGAAAGAAGTAGATGAAATCAAAAAACGCCATAAGCTGGCTGAAAAGATGGGGGGAGAGGAAGGCGTTGCCCGGCAGCACAAGCGGGGCAAACTGACCATTAGAGAACGGCTCGCCCTATTAGCGGATCCCGGCTCCTTTCAGCAGTGGGGCAAACTTGCGGGATCTGCTACCTATGATGAGAACAATGAACTGGTGGATTTTATGCCGGCTGCCTCCGTGGCCGGACTGTGTGAGATCAATGGTCGCAAGGTCTACGTGTCCGGTCAGGACTTTACCGTGCGGGGCGGCTCGGGTGCTGCCAGTGGTGCGGGAATCGATGCGGGCCACAATCATCCGACGCCCCTGGAGCTTCGCCTTCCCGTTGTCAATCTTGTCGATGGCGCCGGGGGCAGCGTGACGGGCTTTACCAAGCTGGGTCGAACTTACATTCCCGATGGTGCATTCTTCGGGCCCCTATCGGAGATTCTCACGGTGGCCCCGGTGGCTTCTGCGATCTTGGGGCCGGCGGCAGGAGGTCTGGCACCGATGCCCTGTCTGTGTCATTTCAGTGTGATCGTAAAGGGCACCGGCCAGGTGTTTCCCGGTGGTCCGCCGGTGGTCAAAGCTGCTCTGGGATACGACATCGATAAAGATGAGCTGGGCGGATACCAGATCCATACCCGCATCAGCGGCGTGGTCAATAATGCCGCCGATACGGAAGAAGACGCGCTTGACCAGATCAGACGGTTTCTCAGCTATATGCCGGACAATGTCTGGGAAATGCCGCCACGCATGGAGCCCACCGATGATCCGAAACGGCGGGACGAACGACTGCTATCTGCCGTACCCCGGGAGAAACGCAAGCGCTATGATCCCTATGTGATTCTGGATGGTGTTTTTGACACCGATTCGTTCTTTGAGATTTCGCCGGACTACGGGAAATCCCGCATCACGGGACTTGCCCGGGCCAACGGCTATCCCGTGGGTGTTTTAATCAACAATACCAATTTTCTCGGTGGCTCCATGGATGTAGCTGCGGCCGAAAAGTCGGTACGGCTGATACAGCTCTGTGACACCTTCCACTTGCCGCTGGTCTACCTGATGGATGAACCGGGATTTTTTGTCGGCCTTGAATCGGAAAAGAAAGGAATCGAACGTGCCGGAACCCGTCTGGTTTACGCATCCTGTTTGAGCAAAATGCCGATGATATCCTTCATTATCCGGCAGTCCTATGGACTTGCCGGCAGCCTGCAGTACCGACCGGGTACCGGTCTATACCGGCGCTATGCATGGCCGTCCGGTCACTGGGGATCGATGCACATCGAGGGGGGAACCGCTGCCGCCTTCCGGCGGGTCATCGAAGCGGCTCCCGATCCCGAAGCGAAAATGAAGGAGCTTGAAGGACAATTCCAGGCATTGGCTTCTCCCTTCCGAACGGCCGAAGCCATCGGTCTCGACCTCATAGACCCGCGGGACACCCGTGCCCTTCTGTGCGACTTTGTCGAATTGGCCCAGGCGTCAATCAAGACCCAACTGGGTCCTGGAACAGGGCCGACCTATTGGCCGTAGTGCCAGTGCCGACTATCACCGCAAAGGCGCCGAGGGCGCAGAGGGGGGAATATAGGGGAAAA
>JAZFSW010000287.1:0-2511 GCA_036446375.1 Desulfobacterales bacterium
CGTAGCCTGGCCCTCCGGGGCATGGGGCTCGATGCATATCTCGGGTGGGGTTTCTGCTGCCTATAAACGCGTCATCGCTGAGTCGGACGATCCGGAAGCCGAGGAGAGAAAGATCGAAAAGAAGCTCCGGGCGCTGGCATCCCCTTTCCGTACTGCCGAGTCATTTAACGTCGAGGAGATCATGGATCCCCGGGACACACGCCCCATGCTCTGCGATTTTATTGAAATGGCCCAACCGGCTCTGGAGTTGCAGCTGGGTCCAAATCCAACGCCGTATATGCCCTAGTAGGAAACATGTGACCCAGGAGAATTGAGCAGCAACATATCTGCGCACGGTTGGTGTGAATCTATTCCAAGCCAATGAAGATCCAAGGAGTCTTTCATGACGTATAGGGCTGTCATTTTCGACCTGGATGGAACATTGCTTGATACCCTGGAAGACCTTGCAGACGCTCTGAATCATGTCCTGCAGGATAGGGGATTCCCAACACATCCGACCCATGCCTTCCGTGATTTCATCGGCGATGGATCAACCATGCTTGTGTCACGGGCGCTACCGCCCGAAAAACGAAACAGTGAGCTGACATCCGATTGTCTGGCGGCATTCCTCAGGCAGTATACCCATAGCTGGAATAAGAAAACCAGGCCATACAGCGGTATATCGACACTGCTGGATGCCCTCACGGCAAAGAACATTAAAATGGCTGTGTACACAAACAAGCAGCAGGATTTCGCTGAGCTCTGCTTTCAGGAGTTTCTCTCCGGATGGCCGTTTGCGGTAGTACTGGGCCAGAAAGATGGCGCCCCCATGAAACCGGATCCCGGAGGCCCACGAGAAATAGCGCGGCGTCTGGATATTCCGGCACAGGCGTTCGCCTATCTCGGTGACAGCGGCGTTGATATGAAAACAGCGGTGAACGCCGGCATGTTCCCCGTTGGTGCGCTGTGGGGCTTTCGATCGGAGAAAGAGTTGCGAGCATCTGGTGCCGCTGAAGTCATCAGTCGGCCCGAGCAACTTCTCACGCTCATCGCCTGACCGACCACTTCTCAATGGAGCAGGCTCCTGTTCTCGCTATTGCGAGCTCCTCATCTGGAAAGACAATTGCGGGGGGAAATGACCCATCATCACACCCTGACAACTGAAGATCATCTGGTCATCTTCACAGACATTCACAATTACTCGATAGTGAGTAAGGCCATGGGAGATCAGGCCGGCTTCCTACAGGAGGTTTATGAATGCCTCGGCGATATCATCGTAGAACATCGCGGTGAAATCATCAAATATATGGGAGATGGGATGCTCTGCATCTTCCCTGAAGGTTCGGAGAACCAAACGGTAGCCTGTGCTTTTGCATTGAGGAAAGCCTATGCCACTGTAAGGGACAGAAGAAATATAGAGGTGGAAACAGAGCTTGAAATCGGCATCAGTTCGGGCGAGATCCAGGTGGGCATTTTCGGACACCCATCACTGCGGCAGAAGGACATATTCGGGGAACCCGTCATGCGCGCAGCGATGATCGGACATCACAGGGGAATCGCCATATCCGAAAATGTCCACGAAAAGATCAAGGCAGACTACAGAACCCAACCCCTACCGGATCTCAAGCTAAAATGGCAGGAAACGCCATTGAGGGTATGGGAAGTGATGGAGGCGAAATAGTCATGGTTGAGGCCAGCGCACCAATGGTCAGATTTTCATTGTTCTTTGGGGGGTTGGTCTTCTTTCTGATCCTTGAACTATCCCTCCCCTATCGATCCGCCACGATTCCAAGACTGGGCCGCTGGGTGAACAACCTGCTCATCGTGGGTTTCAACAACATCCTTATCTACCTGATCTTTTCCGATGCGATTGCACGGACCTTGTCTTATGGGGAATATCATCGCACCGGCATCCTGAATATCATCGACATACCCTACGGCTTTAAGGTGCTGATCGCCGTGATCTTTCTGGATTTCATTACCTATGTCTGGCATCTCCTCAATCATGAAGTACCCCTGCTCTGGCGGTTTCACAGGGTTCATCACTGTGACCTGAACATGGATGTATCTACCGCAACGCGATTCCATTTCGGTGAGTTGTCCCTGTCTGCTGTTATACGCCTCAGTCTGATTTTCTTCCTCGGCGCCGACCTGTTTTCCCTGTTGATTTTCGATAGTCTTGTCGTCGTAGCAACGCAATTTCATCATAGTTCTGTGAAGGTACCCCGGTGGTTTGAAACCTTCGTCTGGTTGGTATGGGTGCCGCCGTCCATGCACCGTATTCATCACTCGGTGGTCATCAAAGAGCGCGATGCCAACTACGGCGTGCTCTTTTCATTGTGGGACCGGATACTGGGCACCCTCGTTACCCGGACAGACCAGGACCGGATAAAGATCGGTGTCGGGGCATATCAGGATCCCGAGAAGCTACGTTTTCACCACCTTCTCACAATGCCGTTTACGAGACCGATTCGATAGGTTTCAGGTGTCAGGTGTCAGAAAAGCAGCCGGTCTGATCAGGGAAGAAACAAC
>JAZFSW010000288.1:0-3156 GCA_036446375.1 Desulfobacterales bacterium
GCCGTCTCCATTTTCTCGATGGCCGCTGGATCGGTAACGGCTTGGTAACCCGTGAAAACATTGGGCAGTCCTCCCATGTCACAGGCGCCCTGGACATTGTTTTGTCCCCTCAGGGGATTCACGCCTCCCCCTTCGATTCCCATATTGCCGCAGAGCATCGCAAGGTTGGCAAGAGATTTCACGTTATCCGTGCCGGTGGTATGCTGGGTAATCCCCATGCAGTAGAGAATACTGCCGGCTTTTGCATCGGCATAGCATCGAGCCGCATCGATGATGTCGGCCGCCGGAATGCCTGTGATGCTTTCCACGTAGTCCGGTGTATATTTTTCTGTTGCTTTCTTGAGCGTTTCAAATCCTTCGGTGCGATTATCCACAAAGGCTTTATCGTACCGGTCTTCGTCAATTATCACATGCATCAGCCCGTTGATCCACGCCACATCGGTCCCTAGATTGGGCCGGAGCCACATATCGGCGAAATCGGCCATCTTTATTCGGCGGGGATCGATCAGGATCAGCTTGGCGCCCCTGAAGGTCACGGCCCGTTTGACGAAACTGGATAGAACCGGGTGGTTTTCGGTGGTGTTGGATCCGGTAATGAGAATAACATCGGCGGTTTCGATATCGGCGATGGTGTTGGTCATCGCGCCACTTCCGAATGCTGCGGCCAGACCGGCCACGGTAGAGGAATGTCAGAGGCGGGCGCAATGATCGATGTTGTTTGTCTTGAGCACCGCCCGGGCACATTTATTGGCAAGATAGTTTTCTTCATTGGTGACCCGGGCAGAGGATAGCACCCCGATACTGTCCGGTCCGTCCTGTGCTTTGATGCCGCCAAGTTTTTCGGAAACCCGGCTGAGGGCCTCATTCCATGTGGCACCTCTCAGCTTGCCATTTTCTCTTATCAGGGGTGTTGTCAGCCGTTCCTTCGAATGAATAAAATCGTAACCGAACCTGCCCTTGACGCATAAGCTCCCGTGGTTGGGGGCTACATCTTCTGCACCGGTGACTTTTACCACCTCGTTGTCTTTGGTATGAAGGTACAGCTGGCACCCCACACCGCAGTAGGTGCAGGTGGTTCGCACTTTTGTCGTCTCCCAGGGGCGTGTACTGTAGCGTACATCTTTTTCGACCAGTGCGCCTACAGGACAGACCTGAACGCACTCTCCGCAAAAGACGCAGTCCGAATCCTTCAGAGGCATATCGCTCCCGGTTACGATCTTGGTGGTCGATCCCCGGTATCCGAAATTGATCGCATTGTTTACCTGAACATCATTGCAGGCCTGAACGCATCGGCCGCACAAAAGACAGCGGGAAAAATCCCGGGTGATAAAAGGGTTGACCGTTTCCATCGGGTACAACCCCTCGGTATCCGGATGGTCCTTTCCCGATACCTGGTAGCGGTATGCCAGATCCTGAAGCCTGCAATCGCCCCAGACCGGGCACAATTCGGTATCCCCATCGTATTGCTGAACATCGCGCTGAAAGGCGGTCCAGTCCTTTTCATCGGACCCCCCGATGGAACAGTTGTGGTTTCCGGATGAGAGCATCAGCCTGAGGATCTGTTTTCGTGATTTAATCACTTCCGGTGATTCGGTGTAAACCACCATATTGTTTCCGGCAGGGGCCGAACAGGCGGGCATCAAGGATCGTCCGCCCACCACTTCCACCACACATATCCGGCACGCGCCGGTGGGTGTTGTGCCCTTCAGGTGACAAAGAGTGGGAATATCGATGTGATTCCGACGCCCCACATCAAGGATGGTCTCATCTGTCTCAAAGGGGTATTCGCTACCATTTATGGTAATCGTGTTCTGTGCTTCCATAGTGAGATCTATCTCTCCTTCGATTTATGTCTATACCGGTCGAATCGCGCCAGATAAAGCCGTGAAAAATAACCATACGCAGGCTGAGATGTCAACTGGTTTCCATCCATAAATGGTCTATTCCGCCAATCCTGCCAATTTCATTGGCAAGTATGGCAATCTGCAGGATCGCTTGTGCGACGTGGCACGCCACATCTCCGCGCAATCCCTTAATTGCCTTGACCTTGACGAAATATCCTCATTTCTGAATTGGAAACGTGTAGCATCAATATGCGTCTATCCTCCGGAAGGTAGGGTCATGGATGGAGACCAACCAATATTTGGTGCCGATCCATACCCTCCGCCCCCGGTGGAGAACCCAAATCAGCCTCCTGGATCCGATGCGTCGCCGTGGGTCCTGGGACAGCATGAGCCCAGGTTCTTTATCATTGCATCCAGCTGCATACCCACGGTGTCATCCCGGACTTGATCCGGGATCCAGGCTCTTCAGCAATGATTTTGGATGTAACGACTCAGATGATATCATCCTGGTGCAGAGCATCAATATCATCCTCCCCCAAACCCAACTCGTCGCGCAAAATCTCGTCGGTATGTTCGCTGAGAAGCGGCGCGGCTTGTATCGGCACCTGACTTTCGGACATCCGTGGTGCCCATCCCAGGAGAGGGATTTCCCCGTGTTCTTTGTGCTCCACCTTATGTATAAAGCCGCGGTGAAGGAGATGGGGGTCGGTAAAAAGCTCATGGGTATCCAAAACGGCACTGACGGGCACCCCGGCCTCGGCGAGGATTTTCATCGCTTGGTCTTTGGTGTGCTGTTTCGACCAATCGGTGACGGCCGATATCAGCATATCGGCATTCCTGTATTGATTCTCCCGGGAGGAAAACCGCTCGTCGGTTAACAGATCTTCGCGACCGATGGCGTTACAGAGGTCTTTCCACATGCGGTCGGTGACGGCTACGATGGTGATATAATCATTGGGCCCAAGGGGGGAGCAGGGATAGGTGTTCATTCCTGCGCTTGTGCCGTTTCCGCCCCGGGAAGCCGGCATCTCTCCCCAGCTTGCCGTCATCGAGACCGCGGTTCGCATATAGTAAATCATTGCCTCCTGCATGGAAATCTCTATGAGTTGCCCCTTACCGGTGCGTTGTTTCTGAACATAGGCGGCGGTGATGGCCAGCGCCATCTGCATACCGGTTCCCGAATCTGCAACGCAGGCACCCGGACGCATCGGGGGACCGTCGCTCTCGCCGGTAACCGAATAGGATCCTGCTGCTGACTGGGCGACCATGTCAAAGCATTTGTAATTCGCATAGGGACCACTGGTACCGAAAC
>JAZFSW010000289.1:0-4703 GCA_036446375.1 Desulfobacterales bacterium
CCCGCTCTCCCGACCAAGCCGGAGCCGGTGCCGGCGGTCGCCAGCGCAGATCGCCAACCGGGGGAACAGCAAAGGGGATCCCTTTAAACGAAAGGATCCCCTTTTCACTATTTCCTACTAATTGGCCGGAAGAGGTCGTTGCCCGTGGAACCATGTGAATTGGCTTCCTCCTCTCAATCAGCCATGGGTCGTCTGTACCTGCGGAATCATCACCAACGATGCTGCCGCTCAGCTCGACCCATGGATTAACGGCATGCTATTTGTCCGTCTGGGTCATCGCCTTGTATCCACCGATGAACGCCGATGGACTGACATGGTCGACTTCCACGTTAATGAGGGACGGTTTTCCTTCCAATGCGACTTTCGCGGCTCGCTTGATTGCCGGAAGGATTTCATCGGGATCGGTAACCTTCTCGCCGTATCCGTCCCACATGGATACGAGTTTATGGTAGTCCCGCATATCGTGAAGCTCGGTATTGGCCTGACCCAGATCCTTGATCTTGTCGGCGCGATACAATACCTGCTCCAACCGAATCATACCCCAGGCAGAATCATTGGAAATCACACAGACACACGGCACCCCTTTTCTCGCCATCGTATCCAGTTCCATGGCGTAGAACCCGAAGCTGCCGTCGCCGGTGTACCACAATACCGGTTTGCGGTTGGCCGCCCATGCGCCGACTGCCAGGCAGGGACCCGTTCCAATGGTGCCATTTGCGCCGGACCCATGGACCTGTCCGGGACGACTCGCGCGCATAGCGCCGCCCATCCAGACCGAGGCTTCGCCACCATCAATAACGACGTTCCAGTCCCGACCGTCTTCTGCAATAAATTTCGCTGCTTCGCCTGCGCAACGGGCCGGATGAACCGGAGAGCCTTTCGAGTGATACGCGCCGGGCAGATCTGCAGGCCAGTCGGATTTGACCTCGCCGACCCAGGAGACCTCTGCAGGCTTATCCTTCTTTGTCTTGATGGCCGCAAGCAACTGGCTGGCTACCGGACCCACGCCCCCGACGATGCCGATGTCTGCACGCAGGTTGTACCCGATTAGATTGCTGTCTGCATGGACCTGGATGACCTTTGCATCCGGTTTGATTCCGGCACCCTTGCCCAGTCTGAAGTCAAACTGGCAACCCAGGGTCAGGACCACATCCGCGCCCCCTATGGCGTTTGTCCGTACCAGCGGATTCGTCGCCTCATCACCGAACATTCCCCGTACCCCATTTGCGCCGGCACCGAGGGGCATTTGCAGGTAATCGGAGAGTTCCTTGATGGCACCGGCATATTCGCCGATATTGAATCTTGCGCCATCATCCATTACTGCTGCGGGCCGTTCGGCATTGGCCAGCAGTTCTGCTGCCTGCTCAATCACTGCCGGATCGCCGGCGGGGATGGAATGGGCGCGATAGCCCTCCGGAAAAACCACCTCGTCCTCTTCAACCTGCATGTTGCAGAGATTCGTTGCGATCTCCAAGTAAACCGGCCCCGGTGTGCTGTCCATCATATGGCGGCATGCCATCGACACATACTCCAGCAGCCTGTGAACGTACGTGGGTCTCTTGGCCCACTTGGTGCAGGTTTTCAGTACGCGGAGGGTGTCCATATCCTGGAGATCGCCCGCATCCCGGGCCTGCATCGTTACCGCACCACCGATATGAATCATCGGAATGCCCATTGTTTCCGCTTCCATCATCCCGGCGACGGTGTTTCCTACACCCGGTCCCGCCGTTGTTACCAATGCCGCCGGTTTTCCCGAAGCGCGGGTATAGGCGATGGCCGCATACGCGGCTGCGCATTCATGGCGCATATCGATGATCTCAATCCCGTTATTTCTCATACCATAGAAAATCGGCATAACATGCCCACCACACAGAACAAATGCCTTTTCAATGCCTTCCTTCGCCAACGCTCTGCCAATAAGTTCTCCACCGTCAACCTTTGCCATGCTTGTTTCCTCCGATCTTGATAGATAGAATGTTTGATGCTGGGGGATATCCCCTTTGTAGAACCGTTCTACCACACTTTGGTCATTCAATGACGAAACATCCTGCCACCCAACAAATGGGAGGTCAAGAGAAAAAAGCACGGCACCCCCCAAAAAGAACGTCTTGTCGTGGGTGCCGCTATCCAACTGAATCCAACATCGGGATTATTTCTTCTTGCTTCACGGTACGAAAGATGACATATGGAGCCAGCTTTTGTAAACGTGCCCCCTTTGTCTTCACTTGGGTGTAATGTGTTTGAAGATTCCCATCATGCCGTTCCTTGGGCCCTCTCCCGATTCGTTGTATTTGGCTATGGCAGGACAAATGGGCCATCACGGGTTGAGCGGATGCAAGGGGACATGCGTGTGAGTGGCAAAATGAGTAATTACAGATAATTGAATGGATGACAAGCATCGCACTAGTGGTAACTAGAGAGCTATAGAATATATGGAAATCTACCTGTTTGCCGTCTGCGTGTTGATTGGTCTTGGCATTCTCGATCTTGTTGTGGGTGTGAGCAACGATGCGGTTAATTTCTTAACGTCATCCATCGGCTCCAGGGTGGCACCCCATAATGTTATCATGATTATTGCCAGCCTGGGGATACTGGTTGGCGTCACCTTTTCCAGCGGCATGATGGAAGTGGCGCGAAAAGGTATATTCCACCCCCAGTTGTTCCTGATGCCGGAGCTGGTTACCATTTTCCTGGCCGTCATGCTGACCGATGTCATCCTGCTGGATCTTTTCAATACCTTTGGATTGCCTACCTCAACCACCGTGTCCATTGTTTTTGAACTACTCGGTGCTGCGGTGGCCGTTTCTCTGATCAAGCTGTATACGGCAGGCGAAGGGTTCGCTCATCTTGTCGACTATATCAACACCGGGAAAGCCCTGATGATTATTCTCGGTATTCTGCTGTCTGTCATTGTTGCTTTTGTCTTTGGCGCCCTTGTCCAGGCGATTGCCCGTTTTGCTTTTACCTTCGATTACCTCAAGCGAATGAAGAAGTGTGGGGGCATTTACGGGGGTTTTGCTCTTTCGATCATCCTCTATTTCATCCTGATAAAGGGCTCAAAGGGCGCTTCCTTTCTAACACCGGAAGCCATCACCTGGATTAACACCCATACCTGGGGAATTCTTCTCGGCGGTTTTGTCACATTTTCTTTTCTCTTTCAACTGCTGGTGACCTTTACCCGGATCAATATTCTTAAGCCGATCGTGCTAATCGGCACCTTCGGCCTCGCCATGGCCTTTGCCGCCAATGACCTGGTGAACTTTATCGGGGTTCCTCTGGCTGGATTAAGTGCTTATCAAGTGGCCGATATGGCAATGGATCCCTTGACCATGACCATGGAGGCACTCCAGAAACCGATCAGATCCAACACCTATCTGTTGCTGAGTGCCGGCGGGATCATGTTAATCACCCTGTGGGTTTCCAAGAAGGCGCAGACCGTTACCAAAACCACTCTCAGTCTTGGTAGACAGGATGAGGGTGTCGAGCGTTTCGGTGCGTCAGGAATATCCAGAAGGGTGGTTCGAATGGCCTACAACCAGTTTGAGCTTGTCAGGAGGGTTACACCGATCTTCTTCCGAAGGATTGTCACCCGAAGACTGGATCCTGCGGTATCCCGCCCTAATACCGCCTATGATGGCAGCACCCCCTCTTTTGACCTGTTGCGCGCTTCTGTCAATCTCATTGTTGCTTCTGCGGTGGTATCTTTTGCCACCTCGCTGAAACTCCCCCTGTCAACGACCTACGTAACCTTCATGGTTGCCATGGGGTCCTCCCTTTCCGATCAGGCCTGGGGCAGAGACAGTGCGGTGTATCGTGTCACCGGCGTGCTGATGGTAATCGGGGGATGGTTTCTTACCGCAGTGATGGCATTTTCCGTATCGCTTGTGTTTGCCGTTGCCATTTTCTATCTCAGATTGCCGGCTATTCTGGCATTGTTGGCGCTGGCCTCTTTCTTGATGTTTAAGAGCTATCATGTGCATTTCAAGCGTGAGGAAGCCGAAGAAGCCGTTGAAGCACTGAACCTTGAAAATGTAACCGATGGTGCAGAGGCGATTAGAACATCATTTGATCAGACCGGTCATTTCCTCAGAGAAATCAGCGACACCCTCGATCAGTGCTTTGAAGCGGCCTTTGCCGAGGACAGGCAGCGGCTGTCAGAGGCAAATATGCAGACCAACCGGATTCAGCGATGGGCCAATATTATCATTGCCAACATTTTCAAGACCCTTCAGCTTCTCGATAAGGCGGATATCAGTAAGACGAAGAAATACTCTCGTACGATCAGCGCCCTCCAGAACATTACAGAAAGTCACAGGGATATCATCAAACGGTCCCATGTGCATTTTGCAAATACCCATAGTGGATTGCTTGAGGTTCAGAAGGAGGAACTGCGGAAGATCAAGACCACGGTTACCCGGCTTCTATGGAACACATCCATCATGCTGCTGCAACGCAAGAAGGTTGATTATGATTACATTGCCAGTCAGAATCGCAGATTGAGCGATCTGGTTTCAGAATTCGACACGAACCAGATCCGGCGGATACAAAACAACGAATCCCAGACCAATCTCAGCATGCTGTTTTACGGGTTCCTGGAAAACTGTACCCAGATATCCGATCATACCCAGGAGCTTCTCAATATATTCAGAGAATCTTTCATCTATCCGGGAGAGTAGCCGGTGCTGAGATTGAACCGATGGCCA